>PMGM01000069.1 GCA_003158115.1 Methanobacterium sp. | reverse complement strand
TTTTTTATGTATTAACATTATAATTTAAGATTATTTCAATATACCTTATTCGAGGGTTGTCAATCAAAACAATACTGATTACCCTCGAATAGGCATAATTTTCTTTCTACACATGTATCCACTTCTGAAATTTATTTAGATTTTACACATATTTACACCTCTAGTACAAGATAGTCATTATAACTTCAAACTATTCCATTTATGATTAAGTTTTTAATTTTACATCTACACATAGTTGTATTTCCAATTTAAAGAAGTTTTAACTCACCAGTTTTTTTCTTATTAAACATATTCCCTTAATATACATCTACACATAGCATGCACCTCCATTGGAGGATGTTATAATAACATATCTCAGTAATTTAGTTACTTACTGTCCAGACTGCTAATTTCTGAACCTACTAAAGTTTTGTTTTTTACTACTCCATCTATTGGATGTATCTTTTCGATTAGATTTGATGCTGTTGTCTTGGAATCTCCAAATTCACTGATGACAATGAAGTCATGTTCTCCAAAGAGGGGATATACTTCAAGATCGGCATTTTCTAGTTCGTTTGATATTTTGTTTACATCTGCATCTACCAATAGAATGCTTTTGCGATTCTTTCACCTCCATTTTTTTATTTAAGATCTTTGATGTTTTTTAAAATATCAAATTGTATGGGTAATATAACAATTGTTATACTCATCCCATAATATAACGATCGTTATATTACTATTTAAATGTTTCCATCAAACTGATCTAGAGTATTTAAAGACATGAAATCGATACTAATATTCTAGCCATATACTTAATGGCAAATCAAAAAACAATTATAATTAGTAAAATGGTTTAATAGTTGAAAGTTGTAAAATTTTAAAAAAACTAGATTAATTTATGGTTTCGAGTATTGTGTTCATTGTTTGGATGTCTGTACTATTGTCTATTGTGGGGTCAACTGTAAAATATCCATTTATATCATAGGCATTTCCATTCTTTTCAAATAGATAAACTACACTTTCTGATGTTATATTCCCTCCAAAATCATTTGGAATAGTTATATAAGTTATATAATAACGATATATAATATTAGTTTTATTATCTGTTAGATTTCCAATATAATTATCGTCTTTTACATACAACTCCCCTTGTTGTAGCTCATTGGTTGCTCCTGTACTATATGCCTGTACAGAGTTTAGATGTTTAAATTTTTGTACAATTATTCGATCTCCATTAATGTTGGTACTTATAATTAAAGGGATGCTGTTGTTATCTGAAAGTTTCCAATCGTTAGATGGATATTGGAAGTATATCCCGTTATCATTATAGGTAGAAAAAGAGAAATTTTCATTAAATAAATACAATAAACCACTTGATATTAAAAATATAATAAATATAATAAATCCTTTAGTTTTCATGACATTATCTTCCATTTTTTTAATTATAATTAGAATAAAAATTCAATTGCTTTAGATCTTCTAATAAAAAAAAGATTTGATGGGTGGAAACGAGGGCTAATTAAGAGGTTGTGATGGGTATTTTTTTATTAGCCCTCGTTTAGATGTTCAAAGCATTTCCATTTTTAATCAAATTTTTTTCACAAAAAACTTTAGATAACGATCGTTATCTATTATAACAATTGTTATAATTTTTATTTAAAGTTTTCGATTTTTATTTAAAACTAGAACTTGAAAAATCGACCTTTTTTTTAATTTTTCAATTCAATTTATTTAACTGATAATTCCATCAAAATCTTCTTGGTTATTCCTATATTATATTTAATATGATGATCAATCTATAATTGGTGATAGAAATGTTAGATTTCATTAATTTTGAAATATTAGATAAAACAAAACCTTTTGCAACAGATGTATTAATTCAGTTTGAGGAAACTGGAGTTAACACCGGAAAATATAGTTTTATACAGGATCGTTTGGACAACTACAATTTATATATGGATACTAAATATTCCATGACGTACGAAACACAATACAATGAACCTGAAGGAATTTTATTGATGGGAATTATTATTTCCATACCCGATCGTTTGGTGCCAGAAGATGATGATAAATATAATCAGTTAATCGCTGTATTTATAAAGGGATTTCAGCAATTCCATGAGAGAACTATGCAATTTTTAAAGAATAAAAAAGAGAAGGGATTAGCTTAAAAAAAATTTATTTATATTTTATTTATTAAATTATATAAAGAATGTATTTAAAATCAATTTATTATTCTGGTTCAATATGTACCTTCTCTATCGGTATTTTTATTTCTCTACCCTTTGTAATAAACTCGAATGGAATATCATGTTGAATTAAATAATTTGCTAATCTGGATAAATTTCCGTTATATGCTATGATATAATCGTTTCTATTATCCAATGTTCCATTTAAAACTCTATTTAATGTGTTAAGTGATGGTTTAAATTCTTTTTTATCTTCTGATTTATCCATCAAAATAATCACCCCTTATAAATTACTTTTATTCTTTAATACATTTAATTTTATTTACAAACTCATTTTTGATGGACCTGAACGGAAGGGTAATGATATTGATCCCTTTAGATATGCCATTGTAATTTCTTTTTGGTGTAAAAAATAACCACATTTTTGGCATTTTATTCCATTACCCCATTTTTCCATAAATCCACCATCAACTTTATGGGTTAACTCAGACATTTTATATCACCTTTTTAAAAATTTAAAACTAAAAAAAAATATTTTGATATCCATTTGCAATGGACATCCTAACTCCTATCAAATATCAAAAAAAAATTCTTTAATATTTTAACTTTTAGAATTCTGTAATAATACATAAATATAAGATTTTTTTTATAAATCGGAGGCGAGCAGGGATATCCACTTTTTATCAAAAATAATAAAAGCGATACAACTTTTTGGTAAATACAATTACAGATATGAACATTCCCTGCTCTATATCTTAGATTGGTGGAAGCCATATATACAATTTATCATTTTTAATAATGAACTTTATTTTCATTTGCAATTTCAAATGGATTGATACCCACAGTAATAAAAATGAACCTTAAATCAAAATTTTATTTTCAATATAAAAAGAATATTAAAATGTTCAATCTTTAAACATTCTTTTCCCCTTTGGGGGTTAGTTTAATATCCTGTCCTTCGAAGGTTTTTGGGCTATCATATTCAATATACCCTCTATATGTAAGATCTCTTATATATGAATCTAATTCAGCACCTTCAATATTTAATTTATCCTCTAAATCTGCTATAGATACTTCTGGTTTATTTGGATTTTCCTTCTTTTCATTATATAACATTTTTAAAATCTTCTTCTTTTTAATAGCATCCATACATATTCCTCCTAATAATTATTTTGTATATTATATTCCTTGATTTAATATTAAATATTAGAAATAATATTTCTATGAACGATGTAACTCTCAATATTCAATTATATTTGATCGTAGATTCATATACATTTTCTTGTAGCAGTTGACATCGTTTATAATTTTTATTAACGATCCAACACTGATTAAAAATTTTAAGATTTTTTTTTGATCTATTCTAAACTATATATCTATCATAAAACTTAATTCTTCTCTTTATTATTTTCATATAATTTTTTTATTTCCAATAAATTAATTTTAGTATTATCAAGGATTTTTAGATTATAATAAATTCATAAATAAAATGTAAACATATAATAAATTTGAATCTTAGGGTTATTTGATCATACTCATATTGTATTTGGTTTTGTATATGTTATCTAAATGTTTTAACTTTTCACATGGATACTCCATACATCCAAAACAGAACTTTGTAGCTGTATTATTAAAAAATTCACAATTTTTAATTTTACATCTGATACGTATAACTCATTTATCTGTATCTGAACCCCTGCACCTTGGACATTTATTTCTTTCTCTTAAATAATTCATGCAACTTGCACAGTTCATTCCACAAGGAGCTATAAGATAAATATTTTCTGAATCCATTATATCATCCTAATTTATTATCAAGTCTAAAGTTTTTTTTATAATATTCACTGGATTAAAACCCTTAAACAATCCAATCAATTAAAAAAAAATTAAATATTTCAATTTTTTTTTATTAGCTTAACAGATTTTATATATTATATAATTAGATAAAACTTGCGAAAATTGTAAAACTAGGATTTTATTAGGGCCGGAATATAATTTATTTCTTTTTATGTAGCTACATATATTTTAGTCCCGTTGAATGAAAAGCAGTGTGTAATCATCCCGGCCCCTATTTTATCATTATGGTTGTAAGTCCTATTTAGAATTTTTGTAACTAACCTTTTTTTTTAGACTTTACAAATTGAGTTATTATTAAGCCTAAACATCCATCATTTGCCCTGTAAGTGAAACTATCTACACCCACAAAATCAGTATTAGGAATGTAAGTAAACGTACTATTAGGATTTGGATTTATATCATACTGTATAATCAAATTAGCTGTGGGTAAATGGAGAGAAGTTCATCCATTAATGTGGGTAATATCATTAGTATTTGTGATATACTTCATATTTGTCTCAAATATGCTATAACTCAAAAAAAATAATATTAGTTTTCCTAATTGCACATCTTAACGTAATATATAGATCTAACTTCCAAATCTATTTTTATCATCTTTTATGTTCTACATATATTCAGATAAGCTAACAATACCGGTTAAGTAGAACAGATGTTAAATGTTTTTATATTGTTTATTCATACTTACATTCTATTTATTTTATCTTTATATGATGGCTTGTATATTCGTGTAGATTGATGAACCGGGTCAGAGATTTTTTATGTAGATTTATAATCAAAAAAAAAGATATGTATAATTTAAATAAAAAATTTATAACAATTTTAATTTGAAATAGAAGAGGTCTTTAGATATTTTCTTTCTTTTCTTCTTTAATTTCTACTTCTTTTTCCTCTTCTTCTTCACAGCCACATCCACAGCTGTCATTCATCATTTTAGATGCTTGATTCATGATCTCGACAGCAGCAGTACCTACTCCACTAATAGCTCGTGACATATGATCAGGTTCCTTAAGAGACATGACTTTAACCCCTTCAGGACCGCTCACACCTTTAAATACAACAATTGCAGCTACGGGTTCTACACCAGCAGCGCCACCGGCTCCAGCCCCATGCCCACTCATATCATCTGTGCCTGTGCCTTCACCAATACCTGCTCCAAATCCCATACCCATCTTAGTGATTGGAATCATTAACATTTCATCTGTTTCTATGGTTTTACCAACCACATTTTCTATGTTCAAAACTTTACGAATTTCTTCAACAGTAGTTTTAATAGGATCTTGAATATCCAAATCAATTCCTCCTGGTAATTAAATTTTTTTTACGTATTTATAATATAATCTCTCAAGCATATACAATTTATTATTAATTAATCTTAAGAAATACGTAGATAAAATAAATTGATACGTATAATATGGAGTTTACATGTATAATACATGTTATTAAAAAGTTTAACACATTTCTAGCCCATATATTCAAATAAAAATATAAAAGTATACCTAAGAGCAATCTTAAAATTCCAAAGAAATATCCAAGTACCAAAGTAAGAAAAAGTAATGCTATCAAGTACCAATGGTAAATTTTTTAGATTTTATATTATTATTCCTATTAGATCTTGATTTTTCTATTCGTTTGGTTTGTTTTTCCATATTTTATCCCATTTACCTTTATATTTATTGTATTTGTATCATCGGTATTATTGGGATATTTGTTCTCTTGAAATGAGAAAAGGAAATTTAAGTCTTTTGATTTATTTTTAAATATTCAGAAAGGTCAATTTTTTTAAACAATCTTCAATAAATATCTAATAAAAAGTTAATTATATATGACAAATTGTATATAGAACACTATTCAACATAATATTTGAGCAGGAAATGTTTACTTTAGTTTTTGATCATTACAAATATTGTTTTTCGCTTAATTACATTAAGAAAGGATATCCCTGTTCGCCTCCCATTTATTAAACAAATTATCAAAGGACAAATATGATTTGTTATATTTTATTCCTGTTTGATTGAATCGTACAATTAATTTTTTAATCTAAAGTTAATAATGGATGTGAAAAATTGAAAAAGAATACAGATGAACCAATTAAAATTCTGATAATTGAAAACAATCCTGGAGATTTGCACCAGTTGATTGAAGAATTTAAGAAAACAACATATCTTGATGATATCCGATTTACTGGAAGTGGCAGAGAAGCCTGGAAAATGATATGCCAATCAGGTGTGTTTAATGATATGCCTAGACCGAATATTATCATATTTGATTTTAATACATTACGAAATAAAGGTGGTTCAGAAGTTTTAGAAAAAATCATTAAAGAAGAGAGCATAAAATGTATACCTGTGGTTATTCTAACCGATTTAGAAGGTGAGAATGAACTTGACAACTATCAAGACTGCCCTAATTTATTTATAAATAAACCAAACAGTGATGATGAATATAAAAATGTAGTTAAATGTATAGGAGAATTCTGGCACAACTATGCATTTAAATATTAAAATTAATAGATTTTAATTTTATTTTTATCAAAAGTTGATAGAATATATACATTAATAGTAAAAAAAAGAACAAATATGGTATATTGTATTTGGAAAATAAATGAATATTATTAAATTATTCAAAAACTAATTATAAAATATGAAACTTGAAAAAATTGAAGGTAAAATAATTCAAGAATGTGACTATGAAACTAATAATGCTAAAATTACATTCCAAGACGGTACCATATTGGAATTTGAAATGAATTGTGACGGAAATCCTGCAATACTTGATGTTTATCTCACAAAACCTGGAAAAGAACGTAAATTGTATTAATAACGGTATTATTATTTTGAATTCCAGTTAATATAGAAAATGTTGTTACAATACGGAGTGGGTTTGAATGCCTGTAGTAAAAATAGAAATTGGAATGCACAGAACCAATGAATAAAAAAAGGAACTAATTCACAAAGTAACTGAAGTAGTAACTGACGTGTTGAAAGAACCTAAATCTAACTGTATGGTTATCCTAACACAAATTCTGGAAGAGAACTGGGGTGTAGGCGGATTAACTCAAAAAGAACAAAAAAATAAATATGAAGGAAAATAATAACGGATTCCATTTAATAACAAAAAAAAATAATTCATTACTCTTTATAACTCAGATAAATATTCATATTCTAAAAATGGATTTAGTAGGTTAAGACGATTCCTACTACTATTCTCCAAGAGTCTATCGTGATTATGATACATAATTAGGGTAGACTATATCTTAAGTTTAAATTCAGATAAAGAGGTTTATCTTAGATTCACGGGCTTCATGAATGTAAGTTCCTATTGCCCCATATTCATCTATCAATTCTTGGTTTAGTTCTTCCTTTTTTATACCCATAATTTCCATGGTCATATCACATGCTATAATTTTACCACCTAATTCTTTATAATCCGTTATGAGTTTTTCTAAAGTATCCACGTTAGCTTTTTTCAATTGACTATCAAACATGCTTCTACTCATCTTGGATATTGGACCTTTATCCAATTCGTCCTTTTTAAGACGTTCTAATCCCCAAAAAGTGAAAAACATAGTTGATTCCATCCCCATTGCAAGGGCTCCGTCACCTATGATTAGAGCACTGTAAAGTTTATCTGTATCTCCGCTGTGTACAATTATAGTAGTTTTATCAACCATTTTTTCACCTATCTTTGGATTTTGATTTTCCATTTTCCATCTTTTTCTTGGGTATCTATTACCTCTAAACCCATACCTTCTGCAACCATTGGAATTTCTTTTTTAGAAACAGAATGTTTACCTGTAACTTCTACAATATCTCCGGGTGATGCTTTATTCAATATTTTCCGGACTTCAACTAAGGGTCCTGGACATGTTTTATCCGTTACATCAACTTTAATTACCTTATTAACCATTCAAATCACCTAACTCCTTTTTAATGATTAAAAAAAATAATATTTGAAAATAAATTAACACTTAGGGATAGTTCTTTTTAAATCTATACTTCATATGGATTTATGTTTAAATAATTCATAGAAAATTTTTTTCCAATTAAATTTCTGAAAAATTGAATGAAATATTTTATAAAAAAGTAAATAATAAATTAAATTTCTTTGAGTTTTTGATGGAAAAATTCGCAAAATTTTGTTTAGTTTCTTCTATTAACCCGTTTACCACTTCTTTATTCAAATATGTGGGATAGTTGAATTCAATTGTTATAGCGAAATAAGTTTTATCATCCCGTTCTACTGCTTTATTAAAGTAAGCTTTTGCATCTTGATGTTCTACATTCCAAATTTTTAAATCTTCCTCAAGTTTTGAAAGATTTTCACCAAATTTGTTCTCTATTGAAAAATATAAAAACCATCTTGCTTCAAAAGGCACATTCTTAACAAATTCCTTATGCTCAAACTTTAATTCACTATCAATCACTTTACCACGTTCTTCTTTTTTCAAAAAATAAATTATAAATAATTATATACTATTACTATTAATTTCAGTGAATTTAAATCTGCTTATAAATCAGAAAATTTCAAAACTTCCCTAATTCACTATTAATAATCTTCCTATATTACAAATCAACATATGGCTTCTGTTAATCTAGTTTAATATTTTAAAAATTTTGATAAATTATTTTATTGAGGCTAAATTAGAGGAATAAGTATGGAGCCTAATTTTTTATACTCTGTTGATTAATTTTGCAAAAAATCTATTGAGTGAACGTTTTTTCCATTGCGATTATTAATTATCATAAATATGCAATAATTCCGATATGCAAAAAAAATATATCATCTTTGCTTCCTTTCCAAGTTAATAGCGAACATCAAAGCGAATTATTTCGATCTTGAAAGTGGTTAATTGCTCAATCGAATGATTATGTGTTATTTAATTGGAATTCAATATTAAGTGGAAACTAATCAGATATCTATAATTCTCATATTAAAATATGAATAAAAAAGAAGTATGAAAAAGTTAATCTCCAAATTTTATAAATTTTTTAGGCTCGAAATTTGTTTCTCTAGTCCAGAAATAGGCTTCACCCTTAGCAATACGGAAAATTATTAATCTTGGATCGTCAAAAGTCATGCCTTGTTTTTTAAGAATTGGTCTATCTTCTAAGATCTTTTTTTTGAGTTCTAGGTCGTTTAAGAACTCAACTTCGCCTGCAACTCTCAGCATAGGTGAAACATTTTCCAGGGGTTTCTTACCGTATTCATGGTGAGCTGCTGCTACGCCGAGTTGAAAGAAACATCCTTCTACCTTATTATTTGCTTGAAGCTGGCCATACATATCTTTCGCAGATCCTATCTGGAAATAAAACCCGCTATCGTCAGCGAACCAGAGTCCAAGTGGCCTTACTATTGGCTGATCTCCACCTACTGTTGCTAGGTAGCAAAGTGGTGTTTCATTGGCAAATTTTATACAATCTTTAAAATTCATATACCTCCATATCAAAATATAATGCTAGTTTAATATCAACATTTTGATATCAAAAATACATATCAAATTATTGATATAAAGTAGTATATATACTTTATGGAGATTATCCTTATTTTTCAATAGTAAATCAATTTTTTAAATAAAGTTAATCAAGCAATATTATAAAAGAATTTTCGAAATATATAAATGTAAAATGAATAAGATTTTGGTGATAATTTGATATCATACAAGAATTTTAATAAAAATACTAATATCAATTGAGATACATATTATAAATATATAGAAATTTAATATGAGGTGAGATATTTGCCTGTAATTACCATGGAAGGACCGAAACTTAATAAAGATCAAAAAGCAGAATTAGTTAAATCATTTTCTGAAACCGCAAGCAAAGTAACTGGAATACCTGTGAGTGCTATGGTTGTCATCATTCGTGAATTAGAAGGAGAAAATGCCGGTGTCGGGGGCTGCCTACTCTGTGACATGAAAAAATAAGAAATATCAAATATTTAAATTTTTTTTCTTTAAAGCAAATTTTTTGAGTTATATTCCATAATTATTCTTAAAATTATTCTTATTAAATCTTTTAAATCAATGACATTATATGTTTATAAAAAAAAGATCTATCTAAATTAAACTGCAATTCATTTATTTAAATTTTTTATGAAAAACAATATATGATGCCGACACACTTATTGGCGGTGGTTCCAATAGTCACATCCTTAACAATCCTATCTGCTTTGATGACGGCAACATTATATCCTGCTTCTTTAAGTAATGTTGCAGTGGTGATGCCAGCAATATTCTCAAATAGTTTTAAGCAGTAAATAATGTAATGGGCTGTTATTATTTGTTTATAATTATTTGTACAGTTCTTTAAATGTTATTTTGAATTCGGTTCCATTTTTCCTATTTAATTCAATTTTACCATCTATTTGACCCGTTAAATTGTTAACTAGTTGTAGACCGAGTGAAGCTGTGTTTCGGAAGTCCAGATCCTCAGGGAATCCTACACCTGAGTCACCAACTATAAGTATAAATAAATCTCCATCTTTATGGAAGTCTATGTTTATTTTGCCTTTATGATCATTTACAAATGCGTGTTTCATGGAATTGGTAACCAGTTCATTTACAATCAGACCTAATGGAACAGTTGTGTTGATGTCTACCATTACATTTTCCACATTCATATTAAGCTTAACACGACTAGGATCCTGCATATAAGTATGGAAAAGGTCATTAGACAAGGTTTGGATATAATCTCCGAAATCAATCCGTCTAAGATCAGTAGATCTGTATAATCGTTCATGAATAAGTGCCATGGATTTGGCCCTGTTTTGACTTTCCTTAAAAATATCCAGAGCTTGTTTATCTTTAATATAACTGGATTGAAGGTTTAATAAGCTGGAAATAACCATCAAATTATTTTTAACCCTGTGATGTATCTCTTTTAACAGGGTTTCCTTCTCTTTTAAAGATTTTTTAATCTCAGCCTCTGCATTTCTTCTTTTAGTAACATCTAATAGAGATACTAAACTGTTATTAGAACCGGGCATTATCACAGCCACAACAAAAATGTTTTTGATAACACCTAATTTATTGGATAATCTAAATTCATAATTCTTTGGATCAGATTGATTATCAGTTATTCTCAGATTATTATGTTTTAACATGGGTTCAAGGTCATCTATAACAACGAAATCTGTCCAAAACATCTTACCCTCAATATCATCTTTAGGATAACCTGAAAGTTTCACAAATTCTGTGTTGGCAAGTGTGATGAGATTTTTATCATTAATTATCACAGTAGCTGTACCTGTATTTTCAAAAATAGTTCGATAAGCAGATTCAGAATTACGAAGAGATTTTGTAACCTCTTTTCTGAGAATTATCTCTTCTTGAGCTTTACTATAAAGATGTTTATTCTCATTAATTGAGAGAAACTGACGTGAAATCACGAGAAAAATTAATATACCAATACCAAATTCTAAAAAGGTTAAATCCGGATTAAATGTATTATATGCCCATATAAGTGATATATATGCCATAGAAATCCCACCAAGTGCAATATAAGGAGTTATGGTATAGGTTTTTTTTCCGGAAATATAATCTATAATAAAATTATCAGAATCAATTTTCTGATGTGTATACATGGAAATACCAGCAAGGCCCAGTATTAAATAACCAATTAACCAACCTAAATCTGTTGGACTACCCGGAACATAGGTCCCATGAATAGTTTGATACACATATACACATTCAGTTGTGATCAAAACCAACACCCCAACTAGAATAATCAGAAATGGTACATACATTTCCTTGTATATCCTGTTAAACAACAGATCTAACATTGCTAAAACCAGTAAGAAACCACCAAAAATATACATTAAATCAAATATTAACGACGAGAAATCACCATTATAATGTTGAAATGCTGGGACTATTAGAAATATCCACAAAGCCAATGAAATTGAAAATAAAATAATAACAATGTCAAAGTATCTTTTAAATTTCTGACGGTTTGTGCTGTACGAAGAAGGCAATACAAGAATTCCAATTAGGAATATTGGGAAAAACATCAAATATAATATATTAGCCAGGGTATTAGATGGATTTTGATTGGTTAATACTAAAATTCCCCATAGAATATTGCCCACAACCGATGTTAACACAGCTATTGTTAAGATTGTCCAGGCAAGTTGGGTTCGCTTTCCATAAATAGCAGATGTTATAGTTGCAAGATATAAACAGATGGCCACAAGCGAATACAAAATAGCAATCATGGAAAAAACGAATATACCCTCCAAAACAGGCTGATTTTTTAGTAGAAATGAAACTATCAGATAGGCTGCAAAAAAGAAAATCCCAAATAACAACCCATTACGAACTGATATTTTAAACATCATCTTTTGATAGTGTCCCTTTTTTAAATGTCTTATTTCAATCTTATCCCTGTATAATTTCTTATATATTTATATCCCATTTATAACTATTCTTATTGATATTTTAAACTTTTAATATATTCTTTAAGCAGATATCTCTATTTTTAAAGAATAAAATTTTGAAAACATATCAGATTAGTTATTATATATGTTGAAGCTGTTCATACAATTCCAGAATTATTATGATCATTATATCAAATGGTCTTAAATAATATAATAAATTGATAACGTTTATTATGAAGGAATATGATCTAAACGAAAACAATATTTAATTCTCAGAAGAAATAATTATTGGGTAAACTTTTTAGTATTAATAAAAGCATTTTATATGATCATCATCATATGATATCTGCATGAATAAATCATATTTTCTAGATAAGATAATATAATATAGAAAAAATAAATAAATATTAACAATCTCTCTTCAATATAAAGCCAGTGCATTATTATAAATGATTTCATTGTAAAGAGTCTGATAAGATTTGGGTGAGAATTGTGCATAGGTACTATAAAAGGTTGTGAAAAGAAGTTAATTATGTCATTTTTATCGCTGGTGGTAAAAAATCCATTCAGAAACAAAACAAGAAGTGCCCTTGCTATCGTCGGGATATCAATTGGAATAATTGTTATCGTGGCCTTAGGAATGGTTACTGGAGGATTAGAAAACTCTACACAAAGTACTCTTAAGGCGGGTGCAGCTGAAATAACTGTAATTCAAACAGGTTCAAGTAGTTTCGGATCGGGTGGATCACTTAATGAATCATTAGCCGCTTCACTACTTAATATAAGTGGTGTTAAGGATACAGCAGGAATTTTAAGAGCAACTAACACATCTACAACTGTAGCCACCACAACTTCGAACAGTTCTTCAGGTGGTTTTGGTGCTGAAGGTGGAGTATCAGTAACAGGAATAGATGCTAACAAGTTGAGTTTAATAGGTGTTGATACTATTAATGGTACTGCGTTTACCAATACCAGTACAAATCAGGTTATAATGGGTACAACTATAGCACAGAGTCTTAACAAAACTGTTGGAGACACCATCGATCTGTACGGTAAAAACTTCACCATCACTGGAACGTATGAAACAGGTAACTTCATAACCGATGCAGGGATTATGATGCCACTTTCAACTCTCCAAAATTTAACAAATAACCAAAATAAGATTAGCGACGTATTAGTTAAGGTAACTGATAATGCAAACGTAACAACCGTCAGCCAATCAATAGAGAACGCATATCCTAACCAACTATCTACAACAACTGCAGCAGATGAGGCCAATAGAATAAATCAGGGTCTAAGTTTTATAAACACTGCCAGTTGGGCAATTTCGCTCTTAGCAATATTTATTGGAGCTGTTGGTGTTATAAATACTATGATAATGTCTGTTTATGAAAGAACAAGGGAAATAGGAGTATTAAAAGCCGTTGGATGGAGAGATAGAAGAATACTCGGTATGATACTTGGAGAATCAATTGTACTAACACTACTCGCATTTGTTATTGGTACAATAGTGGCTGTTGTGGGAGTCGAGCTCATATTAACTCTGAGCCCATCTGTTGGTGGAATAATAAAACCATCATTTGCATACGATATATTCCTAAGAGCATTTGTAGTAGCATTCCTCGTGGGTGTTATAGGTGGTTTATATCCAGCATACAGGGCTTCAAGACTATCACCAACGGAGGCACTGCGCTATGAATAATAATGAAAACATCATCGAGATTAAAGGACTGAAAAAGAGTTATGATAATGGAAAAATAAAGGCCCTTAATGGTATGGATCTTGAAGTTAAAAGGGGAGAATTCATATCCATTATGGGCCCATCAGGATCCGGAAAATCATCACTACTTAACATGATTGGTGCACTTGATCGCGCAGATGAAGGTTCAATAAAGGTTGCTGGTATTGATTTGATGAAAACCAAAAAATTATACGAATTTAGGTCAAAAGAGATAGGTTTTGTGTTTCAGATGCATAATCTAATACCAAACCTAAGTGTACTTGAGAACGTCCAGATTCCCATGTTTGAAACCAAAACATCATCTAAGGATATGAAGAAAAGGGCATTGGAACTTTTAAAAGCAGTAAATCTTGAAGATAAGATCAATCAAAAACCAACCAGATTATCGGGTGGTGAAAGACAGAGAGTAGCTATTGCTAGGGCTCTGGTAAATCATCCATCAATAATATTGGCAGATGAACCAACCGGTTCTTTAGACTCTAAAACTGGTGAAGTTATTCTGAACTTGCTAAAGGATCTTCACTCCAAAGAGAATGTTACACTGGTCATGGTCACACACGAACCATACGTAGGTAAAATGGCCGAGAGAATAGTAACTGTTCTTGATGGTAAATGTCAAAATATCATTCAATCATCTCAAGCAGGATAATTGAACTAAATTCTTACCTTTTTTATTTTTTTAACAATTGACTACGAGTTTAAAATTAGTTTTTCATAGATTTTAAATCATTAATATCGATATAATGCGTTAATAGTTGTCTTTATTAAGTAAAAAAAAGTTTATGATAGTTTAATTAATTAATCATATCCTTGTTTTTATGTATCCTCCTATCCATCCACAAACAGCCCCATTAATAGCTCCCAATATGGTTAATGGTATTAAATAGAGAAATGAACCCATAAAGAGGCTTCCTAAAAAGAAGGAAATTGCTCCTGTAACAATTGCATTTTTAGTTCCAATTATTTGGTTATTAAATAGGTAACCAACAGCTACTAACAATATAAAAATTAATAGAGTGAAAATACCGTGTGTAATTGTTAATATTAGAGTTATTGCTATTGTTACAAGTATTACCAAAGTCCATCGGATATTATAGAAATTGAGCTCATTTAATACAGAATTTATAAAACCTTTATCCATCCCATAAGGAGATTTTTTAGTTCTATTCCAATTTTGAGCATTATAGATTTGTTTTCCGAATATATTTTGTAAACTTGAAACCAATCGGTTTTTTAGATCCATTCTTGGATCAGAAAACGCTGATTGTATCTTGTTTCTTAAAATTTCTTTTCTTGTACTTTTTTTCATTATTGAGACTTGTTTCCAATTGGGATCAACAAAATCTAAATTTTCAACATATCTGTATTTACCGCCACAATCACAGTTACCAACAAAATTTTTGGCAGACTCCCCCGATTGCAGTTTATAGTAACTCTTACATTTACTGCAAATTAAATAACTCATTTGAACACCTATTGTCCTATATTCCAAGTTTATATTGTTATTTTTCTATAAATATTCTCTCTACTCTTTGTCGGTAAGTGTTAAAAAATGGAGTTTAATTACATTTACAAGACATAAATGGAGATAATTTACTATTTTTTTTATCCCACAGAGTTATAAATACAATGATAGTCTAATTTGGATAAGATATTATGAATTCATAAAAATTTTTAAGCTTAAATTAGCTCCAAAATGTATTTGATTATACAACATAAATAATATTATATTATATTTCTTTTAAAATGAATCATTAATATACGAAATCATAAAAATTTAATGTAATATTACTATCATGATTCCAAATAAATCTTATAAAGTAAATAAATATTAATTAGAAGGTAATATTCGGAATATCATAAAAGATGAAATGGAGATATTATGATTAATAATGATAATTTAATTCATTTGAACCTTTTAATCAAAAAATTAGATGATCTGATAGATATTATGATTGAATCCACTAAACAGGTAATAGATATTGGAAATGTGAATTACGAATTAAAAAATGTTCTTGATAAATTAGATATTGTTATTGACAGCTTAAATGATTCAGATGAAAAAAACAGACTTGAAACTGCCAAAGACCATATCACCTACGCTAGTGTGGATATACTAGATGATGCAGATATTTTCTACAAAATTAACAGATTAAAAATAGCAAAAAGTATTTTAATAAACATTAAATAAAATTAAATGATTAATCTTAAATCATT
>PMGM01000042.1 GCA_003158115.1 Methanobacterium sp. | reverse complement strand
CAAATATGCACCAAAAACAAAGGATAACAAAATAAGAATATTCGTCGGATTGTTCATAGCTGTTGCAGCGGCTTTAGTGGCTTTATTCATCAAACCCACTATAGCTGAGCCACGTTTTGGACTTGGAGCCGGTGCTTTGTTTGTAGCAATTGTAAATAATATTATCACCTCCAGTTTAATACCAAAAACCGGTATCATAACTCTTGCAGATATGGTGAACGACTTGAGATTACTTTTGATTCTCATAACAATTATAGAATCTATAATTTTCATTACACATCTACGACAAAAGGGGTAAAAAACAGTTATCAAGGAAATTAGACCTGTTCATATTTATCACACTGCTTATAATTTATATAATCGTGAATACAATCCTAATAATTGCCACAATATGAAATTATAGTACATGACAGGCTTAGATCATGAAAAGAACTAAATATTTTACTTAAATTTATAAGGCTTATCCCATAGATGATAGTCCCCCAATGATTTAACAATTTCCCTATGAGTATATATCCTGAAAAAAACTTATGAAACAGCCATTAAGCATAATATAAATCTTAAAAATAAATTTAGAATAAAATTTAATGATTTATTGTAATTAAAAAGTTAATATATAATAATTATTTCCTCAGTGTTTAATGCATCTGATATTTTTCTTTATATTGTAATGGATTCTACATGATGGCGATTTAATAATAGGAATATTGCGGAGCCGAATACGAAGTATTCTCCAACAATAAATGGTATATGTGGTGAATATATTACAGCGAGTATATTCAATGAGAATAAATGAAGCGGGTGGTACTCCAATAATTATATACCCATAAAATTCGGCAGATAATATGGTTGAAACAATGTTCAAATCGATGATTGACAATATTATAAGATTAGATCGTGAAAATATACATGTTGAATTCTTTCTGAAATAAATGGTGAAATATATAATTTTAAATAAACCTACACAATTATAGAACAAAAGTCTTGTAATAGAAAAAAAATGAATCAATGGAACAAAAACTCAACCATTTCAAATGGTTTTTTTAAAATTAAATGAGGTTCAAATCCATATCCCCATAAAAAAAAATTATTATTTTATATTTTTTAAGGTTTGTTCATTTCTTGTAGTATTTCATTTGAGACTTTTAGGAATTTTTCTACGATGTAGCGATACTTTTTCTCGGTTTTTTTCCGTGTTTCTTCAGCTTTTTTTCTTTCAGTTATATCCCTTAGTATGGCTGAGAAATATGTTTTATCTCCAGATTTCCAGGTAGAAAGGGACATTTCGAATGGAAATTCAGTGCCATCTTTTTTTAAACCTGTAGTTTCAATTGTTTTTCCAATAAGTTCATGTTCACCACTAGATCTAAACTTTTCCAAGTACTCAATATAACCTGTCTTAAACTTATTAGGCATCAACATTGTCAGATGTTTACCTTCCATTTCGTCGGCTGAGTAACCAAACATGGTTTTAACACTTTTGTTAAAAAATAGGATGTTGCCATGCACATCTGATGTAATAATTCCATCTGTTGCAGTCTCTGCAATAATCCTAAAACGTTGTTCACTTTTTTTAACTTTTTCCACGATGCACCGATACCTTTCCTCATTTTTTTTCCATTCATTAATGTCTTTAAATACCCCTTCTACTCCCAATAGTTTTTTGGATTTGTCGTAGTAATTGTGGATGTTAGCGGATACCCATAATGATGTTCCGTCCTTTTTTTTTAGTTCTATCTCATAATCGGTAACTTTTCCATCTTTTTTTAGGGTAGATAAAAGGCGTTCTCTCTCTTCAGGTTTTTTGTAGAGATCTCGGGATAAGTTCAGACCAATCATATCTTCTACTGATTCGTAACCACTCATTTTGGGGCCGGAGGAGTTTATCATGGTGATTTTACCTTCCATATCTGCACGGTAAAACACATCATGCATATTTTCCACTACACTGCGATATTTTTCTTCACTTTCTTTACATTTCACTATTTGTTTTTTCATTGCAACTATTTCATCACTGTCATGGTCTTCAGTTCCTTTTGACATTTTTGAATAAACCCCCTAACTCAAAAGTTTTAATTCTTACAAAGTTTTTACACTAGTTATTATATTGTTTTTGTAGTAAATAATAAATATCTCCACTTCCAAACATTTTTTAAATTAAGTATTATTAAAATTTGTTATTACGAATGTTATTATTAGATTTGCTAATTAATTTTTAAAATAACTAAAGTTAGAGAAGTATTTTAAATATAATTTATTTTAAACAAGTATTTGAGTATTAAACAATTTGTAAAAAAAATAGAGTATTCGATTTGTTTGTTATTAAAACCATTTCTTATTATTTTATACTCACATTATTTTTGAAGTAATATAAAGAGATCAAAACTAAAATCAAAACCACCACATCACTGATTATTAAATATTTAACTGGTAGATTAATTCTAAAATCATCAAAAGAATTCATAATAATATATAATGCAATCGCCAAGAAAAAAGCTAAAGTACTTTTTCTAACATATTCATACCTTAAAAATAGGTAAGCTTGCATTTGCTCTTTTTTATACGTTAAATATGTCCAA
>PMGM01000103.1 GCA_003158115.1 Methanobacterium sp. | reverse complement strand
CTTTAAGAAGCATTTCCTTTTCATTAATAGATTCTTTGAGTTTTTCTTCTACAATTTTACGATCTGTAATATCTTGGACGCTTCCATACACATAAGCTCTTCTGTTTATAGTTGGTGGAATTATTCTTATATGAATAACCATGTATCGAATTTTTCCATCTCTACGTCTAATTCTATGTTCCACTTCAGTGCCAAAAACAGATTCACCTTCATTGATGGATGTTTTTATTCCTTCTGCTACAAATTGAGTGTCTTCAGGATGCACATATTTCTCTGCATAATCTTTTATGGACATCATGTAACTGCCTTCAATTTCTGCTGTTGTGCCCAGCATAGAATAGAACCTGTCATTGAATATAAGCATTTTACTAGGTAAATCGAGTTCCCAGCTCGCGAGATGAGCTAGATCCATAGCATTCGCCAGACGAAATTGACTTACCTTTAATGCTTCTTCAGCATTCTTACGTTTATTTATATCCCTTATAGAACCTTCAATTCCAATTGGCCGGTTATTAAAATCAAAAATAAAATGTGCATTGACCGATGCATAAACCAAACGACCATCTTTCTCTTTTAACCTGAGTTCATAATCAAAGACTTCTCCCTTATCATGAATAATCTTTAAAAGGTTTTTTCTTTCTTCAGGATTGTCGTATATAATATCCACTTGTTTGNNCAATTAAATCTTTCCTTTTATATCTTGAATATCTTTTGACAGAAGGGCTTATTTCAATAATTTTACCGTTTATATCTGTTTGATAAAAAATATCTTGTACATTCTCAAATATAGCCCTGTACTTCTTTTCACTTTCATTTATTGCTTTTTCAGCATTTTTACGTTCAGTTATATCACGAGAGATTGCAAGACAAACTTTATTTCCTTTATATTGGATAAGATGATTGTTAACTTCAACCGGTATTCTTTCACCAGTTTTAGTCAGGTGCACTATTTCAAAGGTGTTGTGGCCATTTTCAATTAGTATTGCTGCGTTTTCAGACATATCGGTCCTTGCTTCTGGGGCAACTATATCCCTTGGACCCATGTTCATTAATTCATCATAAGTGTAACCCAATCTTTCACTGGCCACTTCATTGACTTCCAAAAATCTCCCGGGCAAACCATTTTCATTCATCAAATTTAATGAGATCATGTCGTTGGCGTTTTGGAAAATTCCACGAAACTTTTCTTCACTTTCCTTAAGCAATTTTTCAGCTTTTTTACGCTCATTAATATCACGTGCAACATGAACACTGTCCATCAGTTTTTCCTCAGAATCTACTTTTTTAACCATTTAATAGCTTCCTTCCAACCTAGCTTTAATTAGATTCTTTCTTTATAATTTAACTCATTGAATGTGATTTNNTGATTTTAAATTCTGTTCCATTATTTGTATTCAAATTAAATCCACTTCCAACTGGTTTACAAGGGATTTTACCAGTTTAAGACCAAGAGTTTTTGTATTTTCTATATCCATACCTTTTGGTAGTCCTATTCCATTGTCTGCGATGGTGAGTTCCATTTGTTCATTTAGGGATTTGAGTTTGATGGTTATTGTTCCTTCCGATTGGGGGAAGGCATGTTTAACATTGTTGGTTACCAGTTCATTAACGATAAGTCCCAATGGGATGGCGGTGTCTATGTTTAAATTTATATTTTCAATGATCATGTCGGTTTTAATGGTTCCAGTTGGGATTTTGTAATTGTATAATATGTCATATACTAGTTTCTCAATATATTGTTTGAAATTGATATCGGTGAAGGTGGATGATTGGTAAAGTTTTTCATGGACCATGGCCATGCTTTTCACTCGACCCTCACTTTCCTTTAAAACATCCACTATTGTACACAACCCTATTTGTTATTATGGCAATAGGATAAAAATGAAAATTACCATGTTATTCTATTATATTAATTTTGCATTTGGAAATAATTTTATTATTACTATGGACATTTCTGTGTTGGCTTTATTAATATGTTTGTAGAGCGAGATTTTTGTTGTGTATAAAAAAATAAGTAGGAGATTATTGTTAACAAGATTTTCCAGATTAGTTGGTGATCTAATCTATATCCAATTTGAATATTATGAAAACTATTGACTTTGAAAAGTATTTTGCCTGCATACCTTAATGAATTGATAAAATTCGATTTATAACTTTAAGTGGATATCAAAATCCTTCTAGAGGAAATAAGTGAGTACCTAAACTTATACCAAACAGTATAATCATTTATAAATTTATATATCGATCTTCAGTTTGATTAAGCTGTACATATTATCAGAATTATTTTTTAATTTACCTTTTATTTTTACCCTCGGCTTCTTTAGATTTCCCCTTAATTTCTCCTTCCATCTCTTTAGCTTTTCCTTTTAATTCACCTTCCATCTCTTTAGCTTTTCCTTTGATTTCTCCTTTCATTTCTTTAGCTTTTCCTTTAATTTCACCTGTTTTTTCACTCATAAAAATCCCTCCATAATAATTTTAAATTCCATATTCATAATATTATATATTTTATTTTCTATTTTGATGATGTGTTGTTGTCTAGGTTTTGATACCAACCTTTACCGGTGCCTCCCATTAGTTTTGGAAGTATAAAACTTCGCATAACTGTTTTAAACATAACCTTGAACATGTGACGATGTTTCATGAGATAATTGGGTCTTGCATAAAATTTTAAATATGCCATGGCCAGTTTTTTTTCCACCATCTTCTTGTTTAAACCCATTTCATCATATTTCAAAACCGGTTTGAGTACAGTGTATTCATCCCAGTCATCATTGTCTATTAAATTCTTTTCTTTGAGTTCCTTGTAGATGGGTGTTCCCGGGAATGGTGTTAGAATTGAATATTGACAGTAGTCTGAATCTAGTTTTGTAGAGAATTTTATGCTCTTGTTCATATCTTCTTCGGTTTCTCCAGGATATCCTAGATATGAAATGAGGTTAAAACTTCTAGATCCACATTTTTTGCACTTTTAACAGCATCTTCTGCTTGTTTGAGAGTTATGCCCTTTTTCATTAGGTCTAATACACGTTGTGACCCTGATTCTACACCGTAGTAGATTGTTTTTAATCCTGAATTTTTCAGGTTTTGTAGTAAACTCTGGTTTACACTGTCAACTCTAGATGATGCGACGAAGCTTAAATCTAGATCTCTGGCTTTGATTTCATTGGCAATATCATTAGCCCTTCTCTTATTAAGCATGAATGTGTCATCCATGAATCCTATATCATTTATTTGGTATTGGTCTATTAATTCTTCAATTTCGTCCACGACGTTGTCTGGACTGCGAGAACGGAACTTTTTACCCATGATAAGTGATGATGAACAGTAGTTACAGTTGTACACACAACCTCTGCTGGTTATTATCCCACCAGTCTGTTCTTTAGAAGCACCATATGAACCAAAGGGAACCAAATGTCTTGCAGGGAAGGGTAATACGTCAAGATCATTTATTAAAGGCCGTTTTTGTGTTGTTTTTAAATTTCCATTTTTTAAATCTCTGTAGACAATTCCTTTAACCTCATCAAGATTATGGCTGCTTTCGGTGGAATGGTTGGCCAAATCCACCATTGTTTCTTCACCTTCTCCCATAACTACTACATCTAGATTTTCTGAACTTTTTAAGGTTTCAGATGGCATGAAAGTAGTATGAGGGCCACCAATTACAGTTAATGAATTAGGTAGAATGTTTTTGATTAGTTCCACATATTTCAATGCGCTTTTTATAGTGGATGTGGTTGCAGTTACACCGACTATTTGTGGGTTGAGCTTTTCTGCCAGTTCAGAAACCTTTTCGTAGCCCATCTGTTGAAGATCATCATCTACAATTTTAACTGAGTAAGATTCTTTCTCAAGTGATGATGCTAAATACATAAGATTTGTGGGAGGGGTTATGAAACCAAGAGCATTTTTTAATGCATTCTCGTCATAAGGATTTATAAGTAGTATATCAATATTTTTATTCANNCACCTTTTTTATGATTAAAATATTTATTAAAAATAGGATTGTTTAGAATATTTCAAGTTGTGATAATACATTTGTAGTTTTCTATTAATATAAGTTGTTATAAAGAATTCCATATTAAAAAACCGGTTTTAAACAGACCCATGAAGAGTAAAACACTCTAGAATAATATAAAAATGGATGAAATTAAAAATTTGGTATTACTCGGGCTCTAAAAGGCACCATCTTTTGGTATTTATTTTTAAATCCTCAAGTTGACTTTCAACATATTTTTCTTTGCTGTAAGGTAATATTTGGCCGTTTAAANNAAATATGGTTTGTTTTTGTTCAGCGATTCTATATTTTGAAGGGCTATTTTTTGCCATATTTCTAACCAACCACTTTTTGGCCGTTTGATATGATCAATTCCCAGATGTTCCTTCCAAAGAGTTTTTCGAAGCATTTCAACTGTACCATTTGGATTATAATCCATTTTTGGTATAATGACGTTCATTTCCATATTTCTTTGAAATTTTGCATCGAAAAAACCTTTAAGTTCGTTTACATGAGTGAGAGATGAACCATCCAAGTTAGCTGTGCCCACTGTGGCCCATATATCATCAACTACAGCCATTTTAGTATGCACATATATAGGTTGTATTTCAAACTGTTCTTCTCCCATTCCTGCAGACCAGGAAGTGAAAAAGCCAATTTGTGGATGTTTTAAAATATCCTTAACCGATTTTATTCCAAGTTTCTCAATTCCTTGATTCTGCCACTCTTTATAACCCGGTATATCGGGATTTTCATTCATTAACACAATTACTTGAAGCTCCTTATTGGATTGCATAGCATTTTTAAGGGCTTTTAATATATTACT
Organism: Methanobacterium sp.; assembly: GCA_003158115.1. Taxonomy (GTDB): domain Archaea; phylum Methanobacteriota; class Methanobacteria; order Methanobacteriales; family Methanobacteriaceae; genus Methanobacterium_B. Next base: position 43,905 of record PMGM01000103.1, on the reverse strand, counting down.
GTTGGTGAAATACTGATTTTCAAGATATATAAAATCAGTAGCCTGAGCAATGGCCTTCCTATAACTTTCAAATATACCTAATTCACCTTTCTTAGTTAAAGTTTCAGGTGTTATTGATCTTGCTATCTGAACAGGGGTTTCTCCAGAATCTATTGTTTTGATATATGGATCCAATTTGACAGGATTCAATTTACCTTTTCCATGGTAATCTTCCATTGAGATATAATTCCATATTTCTATAAAAAATTCTTCAACATGTTTAACTGATCCTCCTTTCAGTTTTACTGATACATCATGAATAGGTCTTACCCTTTCTGGTTCACGTCTTGGATCGTTTATTAAATGTTGAGGTGTATCCCAATAATCCTGTTTAAATGGAGAACCAATAACAAATGCTTCTTTACCATCAACAGTTAGTGTTTTAGCATGCATCACATGTAAACCACTTGCCTTAAATTTCTTTACTTCAACTTTTGTTGATTTGAAATAATCATTAATTTTGTTGTAGGTATCAGGAACTGCTAGATTTTCGTTCAATATTATTTTTACATCTACTCCTCTTTCACTTGCCATTCTAATAACTTCAACCAAAATGTCTTTGGGAACTAATTCATCATTTTTATCAATTTTGTAGGTGGCTATAAAATCAGGATTGAATTCAAATTGTGTTAGATAAACATATGATTTTGAATTGTTGATAGATTGGACGATACTTTCCAGCTCATTCTTGTTGTCTATTAATATCTCTATTTTGTTATCAGTTGTAAATCTGGATTTTTCAGTACCCCCAAGGGTTATGAACCAGCCTTCTGCCCAATTACGGTTAATGTGGATATCATCTATTTTTTTTATAGTTTCAGATACATCAGAGTATTTTTCTGTTCTGAAAAGCTCAGTTACATCCAATAAATCCCTAATAATCACCCATATATCTGGTTTTTCATTTAAAATATTATTATAATGGCTTGGATGGTATAATATCTCATAATATCCATTTTTATCTGTTTTAGATTTACCTAATTGATTATCATTCATAAGTGAAACCGGTGAAAGCTTATCTGCAAATTTTAGTGTTTTGCTCTCCATTATTGTTGTTTCTGTTTTTCCTGCACCTTCTGCCACAACTACCAAACCCTCTAATGGTTTTCCATTTTCATCGAGAATTCTTCCTTTAACTCCTCTATTAGGACCTTCAACATCAATAATTCCAAAATCTATAATTTCGCTTTTAAAATTACCTCTAAATATACTTTCGAATATTTTTTCATTTAAGAATATGATATCCACTTTAATTTTGTCAGAATCGTTACTAAAAAAAGTTTCATTCGAATCAGTTTCATATGAAAATTTGAAATCACCGTGGAAATCTGTTAATGTTGTTCCAAGTTCCCTTTCAGGTATAAGTGGGTTATGATCAACATACCAAATAGAAACTTCATAATTCGTCAGGGTATTTCCATCTATATCTATTAATCGCCCTTTAAAGGTGATGATTGTCATTTTTATCACTAAATATCTTTTTTAATACGATATTAAAAAAAAAATTATTTCATTTAATATAAGAGGTATAAGCAATGAATCACTTTTATTGCAATAATCAATAGATCCTACTTGGAAATATTTTGTAGCACTTTTTATTACATTCCTAAATAACCCCATTTTCCCTAAAGAATCCCTAAAAATCTTAAAACAACTATAATAATGATTATAACAATTATGTAATATAATATGCTATTCATATTCTATCACTCCTCTAAATTTCATTTTTTCATTTTTAACCATGATAATGACTTAATCTCTCCTATCCTTATCATCCCTTCGATCATCATCTCTTCGGTCACCATAGTTTCTGCGGTTTCTGCGGTTTAATAATAATATTAGAGAGCCTAATAAACCCCCTACTGCGCCAGCGACTATTACTAGTATTAATCCTGGCGCTGAATTTAATGGGACATAAGTTGATAACTGTGAAGAAAATGCTGCTATCTGACCTTTGAATAGACTTAGTATCCATAAAATAATTGCTCCAGCAACTCCCATAAGTGCTCCATTAATCACGCCATCAATAATATCACCATATGAGATGTATCCAACGATTATACCTGCGATTAGAAAACCAAATATTGCAACTGGCAATCCTAGAACTGATCCAACACCCAAAATTGATAAAACTACAGTAATTATAATTGCCAAAATGAAACCTTCAACTATAGCTCCAACACTTACCATACAACCAACTCCATAAAAAAAAATTATTTAGTTAATATCAATTTTATGTACTTCTTTTTCTATTTTAGGCAGTTTAATGGTTAAAACAGAATCTTGGAATTTAGCTGATGCTTCTTTAACCTTTATTTCAGAGGGAAGTTTTATTGTTCTTTTTGTTTCGCCGTAACTACGTTCTTTTTGGATGTAATTGATGTTTTCATCTTCACTTTCCTCTTCAAACTTTGCCAAGATATCTATACTTTCACCTTCAATTCCAATTTCAATGTCTTCCTTTTTCACAGCAGGAAGGTCTATTTTTATTATTATACTGTCAATGGTTTCTATAATGTCTGATGGTGGTTTTTGGAGAGCTGTTGTGTAATCTGATAGAGTTTTTCCAACGCCTTCTTGTTTGTTTTTAATAGTATTCATTATGTCATTCAACAACTTCTCTGCCTGCGTCCTCTTTTTCCCAACTTCTTCTTGCATATCATCCGTTTTATCTTGGGTATCTTCCTTTATTTGATTTATACTATTATTAACATCATCTGTTTTATCAGAAACACTAGATTTGATGTCACCTATTTTCTGTTTCATTTCATCTGTTTTATCTACCATTTTATCCCCTTCCAATTTATTTGTAATTGATTTAAGTCAGTATTATCAGTTTAGAATATTCCTAATAATCTTAAAGGATAATTAACGCAATTATACCTACTATAATATATAATAGATGGAGTTTACCTCCGTTCATAATTCCTACTCTAAGTTGGTACATTAATCACAATATAACAACTAATACATATCTACATTCAATTTCATTTAATTGAAATATATTTCACTATATAACATTCTATGTCATCGTTATTATTATAGATTTCTATATTTTGAGCAAAGAATTTCTATATTTTGATGATATCATTTAAAAAGTCCCAAGTGAAATTGTTTTAAATATTTAATTTAAAAGAAGTATTAAACGGTTGTTTAAAATATTTTAAGTGATTTTATAGGAAGTTGGTGACCTACCCAATAGTTACTTAAAAATATTATGAAAATTATTGACTTGATCATGATTATGGATACTAATCAAATCATAAAGGTGTGTTGCCTGCATACCTACCATGTTTGTCTGGAAACATTTTTACTATTCCATTTTTTGATTGGATAATTTATAAAACCAATTAACTTACTAACGCTCTAGAATACCCAAAAAATGTAAGACTATTTATATTTTATTAGAATATTCATCTAATTTAATGCCCATATATTGTGATCCCCATTCTAGGATGGATTTAAGGATTGGGATAAATGCCATTCCAGTTTCAGTTAAGGAGTATTCAACTCTTGGTGGAACTTCAGCATATACTACTCTTCTAATGATTTTATTATCTTCAAGGTCTCTTAGATGTTTTGTGATAGTTTTTGGATTAACATTATACATCCTTTTTTGAAGTTCAGTAAATCTTAATGTTTGATCATTAAGATGCCAAATAATAAGTAGATTCCACTTGTTACCAATAAGGCCAATCACAGATTTCGGTGCACATATATCATTATTTTTACTGTTCATACGAATTTATCCATTACTTACTTTTTAGAAATAATATTACTTATTCTTTACTAGTAGATATAAATAATTAATGTTATAAATGTAACGAATACGAAATGACTAAAGAAATATTAAATAAAAAAAAATTTAGGAGATATTATAATGAAAGTAATTGCATTTAATGGAAGTCCTAGAAAAGAATGGAATACAGCAACTTTACTACAAAAAGCGCTTGAAGGAGCAGAATCTCAAGGAGCTGAAACTGAATTAATCCACTTATATGACTTAAATTATAATGGATGTATTAGTTGTTTGGAATGTAAACGATTAAATGGTAAAAGTTATGGAAAATGTAGCTTAAATGATGATATAACACCTTTTCTAGATAATATAGATGATTATGATGCTATTTTCCTAGGTTCACCAAATTATGTAGGAACAATCACTGGTAAGACGAAAATGTTCCTTGAAAGGCTTATCTTTCCATATGTCGCATATAAAACAGATTTTCCAGCGACATTATTTGATGGTAAATTGAAAGTAGGATTTATTTACACAATGAGTTCAAATGAATCGTGGATGAATATGTGGAATTATGATAAAGTAGCCACAGATCTCAAACTATTATTTGAAATGATGTTTGGGGAGGCTGAATCACTCATCGTAAATGACACAACCCTATTTGAAGACCACTCAAAATATTTAACCGAACATATTGATCCAGAAGAAAAAGCCAAAACAAAAAAAGAAAAATTCCCAAAAGATTGCAATAAAGCATTCCAAATGGGACAAAAATTTAGTTCAAAGAGTAAAATTTAGTTTAAATAAAATTCTTCTTTTTATAAATTTTATTTTCGGTCATGGCATTAATCGGACATTTTTATCTAAAAAAGTACCCTAATTTATCAATACAAACCGAGTGGATCAATATATATAAACATCTTCAATCCATAGAAAGTTTAGTTATAGTCCAAATTAATATTAATAATATATGCAAATTATTTATTAAATCAGTATGTAATATTTTACAAAATAGAAATTAATGAAAATTTGGATAAGTTACTTGTCAATTTTTCTTATTATAAGTTTATGGAAATCTTTATCATCGATTTCTAAAGTTACATGATCTCCTTTATGTATTTCTACAGCTTTAACCCATTTATTTGGTAGTATTACATGGAATTGATCGTTGCAATATACGAGCCTTCGTGTGCACTTCATACAATCGCCTCTTTTAACTCAAATCTTAAATTATTTAAATATGGATCTATAACAATTTAATATATTTTTTTCATGTTATTACCTACTATAAAAATTAAATTATATATATTCTCCAATATAATCAAAGGAAATTAGATTTTAACAACTTAGAAACCCTTGGTTTATTGCTTGTAAACAATTTAACAGAACAACTAGATGTGATATGACTATCAACAGAAAAAAAGGAACAGAGTTTGGGATCAGATTCAAAGAAATAAAATATAAAAACAGAATATAAAAACAACTATATTGATTTTAGATTTAGAGGATGGATTCAAATTACAGATAAGTTTAAGAGAGTTTCTTAAAAAAGTTAGAGCACCCACAATCATCATAAACGGTACAAATGATCTATCCACACCCGTAAAATTTGCTCAAGAACTAAATAATGGAATTTCTGGATCTAAACTAGTCTTAGTTGACGAAGATCATATGTTCATAAGAACAAAACCAGATCTGTTAATAAAAAACATAATTGAATTCCTGGACGAAAATAGAGAGTTATATTAAAATAAATACCGTGTATAATAATAGTATTTACTTTTTTCTCTCTCCTGATTTCTCTAAACTTGCAAAATCTTGAGATACTTGGTTTACTATTTCCATCATGTTATTATATTTCATCCATGGTGCTATTTTGGGTTTAACGGGAATTTTAATGTCACATCTTCTCATATCATTAGTGTAATAATTTCCTTTTTGTTTTTTGTACTTTTCATCCAGAGTTGATATGTAAAGATAGGAAAAATCATATATCTTTTCCGGGTCGAACATTTGTTCAACCTCTTTCCTGATGTTATTAAGCACCCCCAATGCTAGGTTAAACCCGGTTATATTGATGGATTTCGTTTTTTCCATATTGTTCGAGTTAATTTGGTATAAACCATCTACGTACTTTTTTATATCGCCATGCCATTTATTGAAATCTTTAGTGGGGAAGACTAGAAGGTCGTCTCCACTTAAAAACAGATGTGGGCTGTACAATAATATCTTTCTTCTGTCCATGATGCCGTAACTGTAACGCATAACATACCATCCATAATAAAAATAGTGGATTTAAATTGGAAGCTTTAATTGTGCAGATACTTTCCTTTTAGATACTGCAACGTTCCTATGAGAACTTCCAATAATATTAAATAGGCATGCATCAAGATAACACTGTAATGGTTCTTTTTTTAGTAATGAATCCAAATTCCTATCTAATAAGTATACGCTTGCCAAAATTTTTGGCCAGTATCCTATTAACTTCCATTCTTCACCTCTGTTAAAAAACAAATCAATATTATTTATATGGTCTATCTGTTCCTTTATAGAATTATAAGTACGACTGAGTTCATCCCTAGTAAATACAATAACTTCTTCCCGTTCCTGGAACATTCCAGGATTATATAGCTCCACAATTCTTCCTTTGGGTACTCCTTCACTCACTCTCATATCATGTTCACCTTCTTTTCTGGATGGATACTATATCTTCCAAAGGTCATGGAAATTGAGGTAGAGAGCATATGTGAAGTAATAATGATTTAAAAAGTATTTAACCCACGGATAATAAACTAAATCTCATATGGAGACTAAACAATTCGTTCTCTTAGACATTGATTACATCACCAAGAACCGTATTCCAGTGATAAGATTATTCGGCAAACTTATTGGAAAAAATGGTGGTGGATCAAAAATAATAGCTCTAGATAGGAGTTTCAAACCCTACATATATATCCGTCCCAACGATGCTGATGACTGTATAAATGAATTAAATATATTAGAACTCCAAGTAGAAAAACTTCGAAGGGAAGATAATGGAAAATTAAAAAATTTCCTGAAGGTAACTCTAAATCATCCGCAGGATATATATAAATTAAGAGATAAAATATTGGATTTGAAATCTGTAAAAGAAATTAGGGAGCATGATATACCTTTTTACCGCAGATATCTTATAGATAAAGGATTATTTCCCATGAACATTGTGGAAGTGCATGGGAAGATATTAAATTCCAATCGATTTTCACCCGCTGAAAAATGCATATTTGAAGTACATACCGGACCAAAAAATTTAGGATCTGGTTTAGAAGAACTTAACATGTTGAGTTTTAATATTGAAGCCTGTAATCCTGATGGAATGCCAAAGGTGAAGGAAGATCCCATTATCATGATAAGTTTTTCAGGTAACCAGGGGTTTCAGAAAGTATTCACAACCAAAATATCATCATCATACTCTGTAGAAACATCTCCTAACGAGAAAGAATTAATAAAAAAATATGTTGATACCATACAATCTGAAGATCCGGATATTATTTTAGGATACAACTCCGATCGTTTTGACTTTCCTTATTTGAAGGAGCGGGCAGAAAAATTAGATGTACCACTTAAATTAGGAGTTGATGGATCATCCCTTAAAATTGTGAATAATGGTCGTAGAAATGCTAGTGTGATAAAAGGAAGAATCCATATAGATATTTACTCTAACATGCGCCGTAATCTACCATTAGAACATCACACTCTAAAAAAAGTATATAAAGAACTTTTTGGAGAGGATAAAATTGATATCCCTGCACATGAGGTATACACCTCCTGGAATGATGATGGTAAAAAATTGGAGAGACTCTTTAAATATTCCCTGGCAGATGTAATGGCTGTAACCAAGATCGGAGAGAAGATGTTACCGTTGAGTATTGAGTTAACACGAATTGTTGGTCAACCCTTGTTTGATGTGGCTCGTATGGGTTCAGGTAAGCAGGTAGAGTGGTATTTATTAAGGAAGGCCTTTGAATATGGGAATATGGCTCCTAACAAATTTGGAAGTTATTTAAGAGATGTGGTAGGTGGCCATGTTAAAGAACCGGTTAAGGGTCTACATACCAATATATATTACTTCGACTTTAAGAGTCTATATCCCAGTATAATAGTATCTAAAAATATTTCACCAGACACATTCGTTGAAGATGGTATTGAAGACTGTCACATCGCACCAGAATTCGGTTATAAATTCAGAAAAACTCCACAAGGGTTTATTCCATCTGTTGTTGGCAAACTCTTAGAAAACAGATTCCAAAAAAAGGCGCTTATGAAGAAATCCGAGGATCCTAGAGAATTTCAAATGTTAAATCTTCAACAAGAAGCATTAAAAAGACTCACCAGCACTATATATGGACTTTATAATCACAGCACATTTAGATGGTACAGTATTGAATGTTCAGAAGCCATAACAGCATGGGGAAGAGATTTTCTCCAAAAGACAATGGAAAAGTCCGAAGAACATGGTTTTAAGCCAATATATGCAGATACTGATGGATTTTATGCTGTACTCGAAGATGAATGAAGGATAAATAAAAAGTAATATCATCCCTTAATCTATTTGCAAAGGATTAAATATGCGGGTTAGAATATTCATATATTAAAATTCAATTGTGGAGTAATAAATATATTTTAGTAAATTTAACTGAAATTTTAGAATTCTTCAATTATTTAGATCTAATAAGGTGGTAATGTGAGTGTTTAAAACGATAATTTTTATTTTAGTTGTAATATTATTGGCCGGATCTATTGTGGCCTATGGAGCTTATCAAAGTGCACAACCGTCATCAACCAATATTATGAAAGGTGATCATAATGTTCTTATTTTGTTAACTAATGATGAACAAAATCCTGGTACACAAGTTGTTGATATGGCATTTTCAATAAAACTTGTAAATGGTAATATTGGTAATGTTACACCTATATATCCCCTTGGATTGAGATCAACCACTTTAAAGGAACCATCATCATATGGAACAGGGAATTTATTGCTTAAGGATACATTCTGGAATAATGATACGACACAGGATGCTGCAGATGCACAGAAAATTGTCCAGGAAAATACCAAAATAAAAACCGATGCAGTGATAATTATAAAATATCCAGCTGCCAATGCATTTTTAAATGCTATCAGCCCTGTAAATATACCGGGTTATGGTGAGGTCGGGTCTAATAACTCTGAAGCTTTCCTGAAATACATGACCTTCAATGTACCTACAAGCACTTTAAGGGCCGGTGAAACCGCAGTTGTTTTACCACCAATTTATAGAGCTGCAACTAATTCAAGCAAACAAACCGCACTGGTCGAAGCGGGAATACAACAATATATACAAGGAAACATAATAGTCATACCTCAAAATATTATACCTCAAATTGTAATATCTAAGGCTGTGAACTTCCTATAAAAAAAAACCAGTTACAGTGGAATAAAACCTCTAATCTTTTTATTTTTTTAATTCATATTTTTTAAATCATTACAATTATTAATATTTATTTACACATTTTTTTTTTAAACCTACAATTTCCAGTTTTATATAAAAAAAGTTAAATATAAATTATTTTATGCGTTTTATATTATGGCCATAAATATAATTTATTATGAAAATTCTAAAATGGGTTTATTAGTTTGTTTGGTTAATATAGATAGTATTATTTCTATTGGAAAGGTATTGATTATATGGATATTTTAATAGTTGAAAATGAAGACAACACTATTTCTGATTTAAAAGCTATTTTACGGGTTTTGGGCCATAAAATAGTTGGCTTAGCTTCAAATGGAAAAGAAGCAATAAAAATAGCTGGTGATTTAGATCCAGATCTGATCTTAATTAATATAAAATTAAAGGGTGAAATGAGTGGTGTAGAAGCTGCAAAGCTTATTAACAATCTTTATAAAATTCCAATTATATTTATAATTGTATTCACTAAAAACTGTTTAACTAAATCGTTACAGCTACCTGAAGATGCTGTTACTATTAGTGAACCAATAAGAAAAGAACATTTAGAATATTGTATCTCAAGAGTATTATGAAAATTGAGAATAAAAGTAAATAACTAATTTTTTTCCAAATAACCCGAATAAGTTGAAATTCCTATATATTCTTACAAACATATCAAAAATTTAGCTTAAACAATCAAGTGACAACTATGAAAGACTATAAACACATTATAACCTCACTAAAAATAAAATAATCATGATGATGGCTGGATTAATGATCGGGCTCCTTGTTGCAGCTCTTGATAATTCTATTATTGGTACTGCTATGCCTAAAATTATAAGCAACCTGCATGGGATGGAATATTATGTATGGCCATTTACTGCATATATTTTATCTTCAACAATTGCCATAATTCTCTTTGGAAAATTATCAGATATTTATGGAAGAAAACATATCCTACTTGTTGGAATTGTTGTATTTGTTATAGCTTCAGTTATGTGTGGGTTTGCATCAAACATGTTTGAACTGATTCTATTTAGAACTATTCAAGGAATTGGTGGTGGAATATTAATATCTCTTCCATTTATTGTCGTGGGGGAGATTTTTGGTAACAGAGACACAGCAAAATATATGGGATTGCTTTCAGCTGTTTTTGGATTTGCAAATGTTTTAGGGCCAATCCTAGGGGGAGTTATTACAGATACTCTAGGTTGAAGATGAGTTTTCTTTGTAAATGTTCCAATAGGAATCATTGCCGTATCCATGATCCTTTATTCACTACCCAATTTCAAACTACCATATGTTAAGAAGGTTATTGACTATTCTGGAATCATTACATTTACACTATGTTTAAGTTCATTATTCCTTGCATTAAAATTTGCAAGAGATCTGAACACCTATCCTTTAACAGATATTGTTGGACTTCTCATTTTCTCGGTATTTATGTTAATATTATTTATTATGGCTGAAAAAAGATCGGTGGAACCGATTTTACCAATATATCTCTTTAAAAATTCAATATTTACAATTTCATCTGTTGAAAGTTTTTTAGCAAGTGCACTCCTATTTTGTGGTGTAATTTATATTCCATTATTTGCACAGAACATTTTAGGTTTTAGTGCTACAAATGTAGGATTCATGATGATTCCTATGCTTTTAAGTGTTGCATTAGCTTCGATAATTACGGGACAGACCATATCAAGGACTGGAAAATATAAAAAGCTTGCCATCACAGAATTTATAATAACATTTATTGGTGTGGTGCTTCTGGCAACCATGAATATTAATACTCCATATTATATGTTAATTATTTAATCCACTATTCTTTGTCTTGGTTCAGGAATGACATACACAATATTCAATACTGCAGTGCAAAATGCATTTACATTTAGGGAGATAGGAATTGTAACAGCTTCTATGCAGTTTTTCAGGAATGTTGGTGCTACAATAATAATTCCCATATTTGGATTTATAATGAATTTTACTCTAGGAAATTCAGCTTCAGTTAATCTGGGCAAAACCGAAGTTTTAGCACTTTTCATTCATAATATATTCCTTACATCAATATTGATAGCATTTATAGGTTTAGTTCTTGTATTCTTCTTTAAAGAGTTATCATTAGGTGGAGATGATACAATGGCTCGTGAAATAATGCCTAATGAAGTGGATGAGATAGCTTAAGATTAATTGAGACAGAGTATCTTTATAATTATTACTTTTCATATGCTCTAGGATTACTGTGAAGTATATAAAGACACCATTTAGTATTAGGTGATAAAAATGGAGTCGTTCAAAGGGCATAAAAAAAATAATCCACAAGCATTATTTGGTTATTCACTTCAAGCTATAAAGTTTTTAGATCCAAATATCAAATTATTAGAAAGTGAAAATGATGGATTGTTGGATTTTGAAGTACAAACAACTTTAGAAGCATTCCTAAAACCTAGAAAATACTGAGTTACCCAATAAAATTCAAAAACATAAAAAATACTAAAATTTTTTATTCACAGGGTTATATTTTTTATATTTCAATTATAACCCTCCCATTATTTTCATCCTATCCAGAATCTTAAAGATTATTATAGTAGATTTCAGGATATTTATGTGAAGGAATGTATGAAAATTTAATTATTTATATTTATTTTTTAGATTTGCTTGTAGGAATTTACTAAGCTTCCTCTTATTGTTAATCCATTTTCAAAATTAATATCTGCTTCTTTAACTTTATGACCACAACAGTATCTATAACTCCTGGAAGAGTTCCTAAACATGCATCATGATCCTTTTTTGTTGGTAGTTTTCCACATTTAACGCAAGGTATCCTGCAGTCAGATGGATCTAAATGATTTTCTATTGTTAATAGATCATCGGAACTTTTAGATCCTCTTTGATAATTACTATCCCTATTTACAGTTTTATCTTATTTTACCCATAATTAATAGTGATTAACAGTATTAATCTATATAACTATAACTTATTCATGAATAACTGATTTTTGAATGGATGAACAAAAAGGTAACAAAATATCAAACCTGTTAACAAGTTTATTACTAAATCTTTTTATTATATTACTTTAAACACAATAATTTAAAAAATATGGAATATAAGTTATTTCCAAATAGATCATGGTCATAAATTTCATTTTTTTTAGAAGTAAGAAGTTATTTTTTTAGTTTTAACTCCATAAACTTCTTATTTCATTAAAAATCTGATTCAGCTCTGATGTTGAGGTTTGTTTTATGAATATGGGTCTAGGGTCCTGTCCTGTTACCTGGTCTGGGAACTCGGCGAATAGGGAATAACCTGGTTCATAGGCTGCTGAATGGAATAAGATGGCTCGATGATTTGGATTGGCTTTAAGCCAAGCTTCAACGGGTTTTTTATCTGTACTGGTTTCAACTCTTACTCCTATCACATTTGCTCCTGTTTTTTCAGCTTCAGCAACTATTAAATTTGTTTGATTTATGTTGGCATTTACAACATCCAGGTTAAGTTTTATTTTGTATACTTTTTCTAGGTCGGTGAAATATCTGTTAGGTGTATCGCAGTACTGGTTAGGATAGGTTTCATTGGTTGTTTGAACAATTATACGCTCAGTTTTGTTGATAGCAACTGGTTGAGCTCCAATTACAGCTCCAGTTCCATTAATAAGAGGTCTTATAGGTTCTCCACCAAGTATAACTCCAGTTCCATTGTAACCCATTACATTGGCTGTGAATCTATCACACGGAGCGTAACAGTTTATACCATGTGCAGCCATATACATTTCAGCTTTAGCTTTACCTGGTAAATCTCCACATGCAACAACTAGGAAGGCATGATTCTTGATAGCTCCAGGAACCATGACATTCATTCCATGGGTGTTTATTTCTATTTTATTGTTACTATCACTGCCATTAATAGAGAACAATGGTCCTGCTTTACTAGGGTCAACTTCGAATATGAAGTTACCATGATTATCGGGACCATACCAATTACCTTTGATCTTTTTAATGGGAACTCCAGTTATGGGTATTACATGTACATTTGCATATTTCATAAGTTCTGCTACTCTAGAACCTTCCATCCAGGGTACTAACTGTGATGCATTTGTTGGACTCTGCCCTGGAGGCGTGTTAACATTATAATCTGAAGCTTCGTCTTTTATAACTCTGTCAACCTGCGTTACTACTGTCGCATGCTCAGGAACCTTTATATATGAGGCTCCAATAACAATAGTTGATGCACTTTGGGGGCTTGTTTCAAGGCCATTGAAATAACTCTGACCGGTTTTTTGGTCTGTGTTAAAATATATAGTAGATATGCCGATAACTGCTCCTGCAATACATAAGATGCAAATTATAATTGGCAATACAAATTTTTTCATAAATGTGAATCTCCATGTTTCAATATAAATAAATTACTTTTTGTGAATTATATGACTATTTTAGTGTACAAATATTAATTATTTAGTTTATTTTTTTTTGGGAATTGAATACAAAATCTTTATAATAAAATATTAAGGTTTAGATGGAAGTAACAAATATATATTTTCATAAATCATTCATATAAACAAAAATTAATCGGAAATAATAAATTATAGTTTCAATTGATTAATTTTAGGGATTATTATAGAAACTTCATTTGTAATTATTTTCTTATTTGATGTATAAGTTTTTAAATTTATAAATTTTTTTATAAATCTTTAAAATTAGTTTCACAGATTATATGAATAGATGGGAGGGGTATATATATGAATTTGATGGAAGATGCTTTTGCTAAACATTTTGCTCACTGGAAGATTGTTCTACCTGAAGAAAACATAAAAAATAGACAGGGAGGGTATATACAGCATGGAGGCTGGCTTATTCAATACTGTTTTGGAAAGGACGAAACTGATTTAGAATATTTGGATTATTATGCAGCTCATGGAATGACAGATGATTCACATATGCGTATCTATGAGGATGGTAAACAAGAATCCCTTCCTACAATAACTTCAATGTATCTAATTAGTGATGATCCTGTAAAAGCAAAACAATTAAAGGATAAATATGAAGAGCACAATCGTCAAGTAGTGGGATTATTAAATGAGAAGGGTTTCGATAAATTTACAATTAACATGTTCTTACATGCGGGAATGGATAAAGAAACAAAAAAAATGAACTAATGATATACTTTTTTTAAGTTTTTCTTATTTCATATTCAAGAAATATTTGGGGAATAATATTATACCCTCCCATTATAAGTTGCCCCCCTTGTTTATGGCATTTTATATTCACAAGGAACTGCTGTCTGACATTTACCACAAGCATATCTTGGTTTATTTAACTCTAATATATTAAATAAGTACTGTGAACAAGATTCATTATCTTTACCACTTTCAGTGATTGCCCCACAGGGACATCTTCCAATACATTTACCACATTTGGAACAGTAATCATCAAATTCCTTATATGGCCGAGGTTTAGTTTCTAATTCCCAATCCACAATAACACTGCCAAACCTGCCTGCTGTTCCCAAAGGAGTTATCAATGAACGACTCAGACCGAATGTACCAAGACCCGCAATGAAAGCAACATGTCTTTCAGACCAATTACTTTGAAGATCAGTAATTACAAAACGTTTATCTAAAGCCGGAGCCATGGCCGTGCCACCATCTGCTTCTATTAATCCAATAATTAAACGCCTCAAAGAATTATTAAACATTTCCCCTTCATATCGTCCATATAACCATTCAGTTGAAGGTTTACCATGCAACCTATTAGAATTACGTATATGTTCAGTAAAGGGTAAAAAATATGAAATAACCGACTTTGCATCGGGTAACCATTCTTTTGGTGTTAAATGATCTGGGCCAACTACATGGGGGTCTTTCATTTTTTCCCATAGTGGATCTGATGCTCCAGCCACACCAACTAAAGGTTGATCCCATATTTGCAACATATTAAGTTCATCAACAAAATTTTGGCTGCTATTTTTGGTAAAATTAGCAATATCTTCTCCAAGTGTACGTAAGAACAAAATTTAATTCCCCCATCAATAAATATTTTATGAATTGCCTACTATAATAAAAATAAAATGACAATTATTATGATATAAAATTATATCTAAACTAAATCAACCATAAAGCTTTCTATAATAACGGAATACATCGGTTAATTTTATCAAGTTTATGTAAGATATCGGTAATTAAAAGTAAATTAAGTTTTATAATTGATGTAAAAGATAATAAAATTTAATTAGAATTATAAATCGTGATTTATATGGATAACAACACGGATATTCCTTTTCAGAAACAAAATAAACTACTGTTTTGTTCTATTTGTGGCATTATCCCCATGCTATTATTTGCTGTATGGTTGATAATAGCAGCAATCATAAGCCCGGGATATAATGGGGGTAGTGATTATATTAGTCCTGTTACTTTTGGTTTTTATTCAATGATACAAAATCTTGTCTTTGTTGTTTTAGGTCTTTTATCAGTTGGATTGGCTTTCGGCCTTCATATTGGATTACCATCACCACGAAATGGACTGCTGAAACTTGGTGTGTGGTCAGTGTTAATTTTTGGTTTAGGTGTATTTTTAGGTGGATTATTCCCGTTAATGGGATTATTACCCGAAAATTATCTCGTAATAGTTCCATATAATCTTGTAACTGTCATAGGATTTGCCGTGACAATTATGGCATATATAGGGGCCGTACTGTTAATAGGCCAGGGTTTAAAATATGAAGACAGCTTAATTTGGGGTAGTTATAGTAGATATTCACTGGTAACTGGTGGGTTATTTATTATTTTACAAATTTTACTTATAATATTTATTTTTTATAATATTTATCCTGGAGTAATCCAAAGGGCATTTATCATTATATTATGGGTCTGGATTTTAGTAACGGGAGTTAAACTCTATTTAATCTCCACAAACAAAAAGCCAATACAGGGTAGATGGATATAATTAATATTTTTAATAAAAAATACTTTAAACAAGTATAGTCTAAATCTAAAGCATTAATAGTATTTTATAGGATTTATAATCGGATATATAAAAAAATATGTATGTAAATATTTATTTAATTTCAATAAATATTTAATTATCTTTTTCTATTTCAACATCGGTAATAACCCAGGTTTCTGACTCTGTATCAATAGTTGCCCAGACAGTTTCGTTAGATTCTTTTTTCATTAAACTATCAGAATCTATTTCAATGCCTTTTTTTAGTTTAACACTGTATGCTTTACCTCTCTGTGACCTGACAATCAAATCATCTTCAAAACCAATTCCAATAACCTTTTGTTTCAATTCTGTTTTTGCAACCATTTTTTTTCACCTTTTAAATAATAATCTTTCTTAAGTTAAAATATAATTTCTAAAGCATTTAAAATATCATATATAACTGTTATTAGACCTTTTTTTATTTTATCTTTTATTTTTTTTAGTATTCTGTTTTTGCAATCTCTTCTAGGTAATGAAGTTCGGGTAGTCCAATTACACCTGCTTTTTCCATGGTAGCCTTCAGATCTTCTGATAATGAGAAATTTTTAGCACTTTCCATATCTTCCCATTTTGTAATTATAACCAGTTGTTTGGGATCGTTTGTATTACGATAGATTATAGCTCCCTTAGAACCTTTAATCATTCTTACTTTACCATGTTCATCAAATACTTCTTTCCATTTATCATAATCCTTAATCTTTTGTATTGCCAATGCATATATCATAATTTCAATACCACCATTTTGATTATTTAGTTTCTACTACAATGCAATGTCCATATGTAGAGCCAATATTTTCTGTTTGGTGTGATCCTGCTTCTATCCACAAAACTTGACCAGTTTTAAGGTCAAATACATCACTTTTTCCATTTGGAAAACCTAATTTGAATTTAGCATCCTTAACAACATAAATAACATGGTCATTTGGATGGTTGTGCATTGGTGACTTTTCTCCTGGCTTCAATTTTATTTCCATAACTCTAACTTTTTTATTTTCCAAAAGTAACTCATAACCACTTTTTGCCACTTCTAAAACATCTGGAATGTCTGTCATGAAAATTTCACCCCATTTATATCTACTTTACTCATATATTATGATCTTCCAGCTACTTAGAATTTAAGTCATTTTTCCAAAGAAAATTAAAATTTATAATACTGTTTAAAATTACATGGACTGATGATCTAAGAGGCTTAATGTTCTAATTCTATTCTTAATGTATTTGAAAACTAATTCAAATTTTTTTAATAATTATTTAACAATAATCAGCGATTTGATGAATTTATTATTTAAAACCCTATATTATAGGTATATCTAGAATTGTAATTTATATCAAGGTATATATTATTTAGTAATTAACTTACAAACAAGTGATAAATCAAATTAATTTAGGAGGAATATTATGATTATTGTTACGGCTATGATGCATGTGAAAAATGGGAAGAAAGATGCCTTTATTCTGGAGGCAAAAGATTTAATTTCAGCCACTAGAAAAGAGGAAGGATGTATTAACTACAATTTATTAGCAAATATTGAAGATGAAAATGCTTTTGTAATGCTAGAACAATGGAAAGATATTGAGTCATTAAACAATCATATGAAAACTGATCAATTCCTGCAGTTTGAAGTTACAATAGAACCTCTTTTAGCAAAGGGAGTAGATATTAGATCCTATTCAGTTGATGGTTAAACATCCAAAAAATTTGCTTATTATTATTATTATTATTATTTTAATTAATTTAGGAAATTATTCATGAATAGTATTATATTGCGATAAAAATTATTAAGTACAATACAGATTATCTTTATTTATCCTTTAAATTCCAAGTTACGTTTCCACAGTCACATTTAACTGCTTCAACTTTAGGGCCGTTAATTACTAAATGTAAAAATGTACCGCACTTATTACATTGGAAAATTGAAAATAGTTCACGAAAGGTGTCAACAACTGGTTTGAAGTCTTGGAGAGTGAAATCATTATCTTGATTGAAATGTACTGCAGGATTTACAGCCCATCTTTCTAAGTTTATTCTTTCAAATACACCCTTGGAATGGTCTTCAATTTTCTTCAGTCTTTCCAGTTCCTCAAAATTTTCCCAGGATCTGGCAGCGCTTTTTGCATGTTTCAATTGGCTTCTATATTCAGACATTGCTCCGTTTAACAAATCTCCCAACTCATACTGCCCATTAAATTTAAATCTCACAGGAGCGTGTAGAGATGCACAAACTTGGCTGAAATATTCTTCAGATCCTCTTCTAAGTTTAGCTGCAGCTGCAGGAATATCATTCCTAGTAAGATCCTCTTCTATTATGTCCCATATATCACCCAATATATTTAATGAAGGACCGTCTTCAATGGTCCAGTTGGAAAATTCAATTCTGTTTCTGGACTGGATAACACCTTCAGATTGCAGTTGTCTTGCCCATGTCTGGTCGTGTGTTGTAATAAAGAACTGTCTTCCCTTGAAAAAGTTGGCGAGTAAGTTACAGATCTCCCTTCTGTGAGGTGCATCAACACTCATCATCACATCATCCAAGATTATGAGATCAATAAATCCCTGAATAAGCCTTTCTGCTAGTGCAAGATACAGACAAATACCCATAGTATCTTGATGTCCTTCACTGTGAAGTGCATTGGGAGAATTTACTCCTCTACCATGGAAATCGACCTTAAAATCAACTCCTGCACCTTCTGAAATTAGAAGTGCATCAAATTCTCTTTCATCAATTCCATGAATTTGCTTATAAAGCTCAACAAAACGATCCTTGATCTCAGCGAACAAATTATTCAAAATCGAATTTTTAGACTCTAAAAAAGTATTTAAAAGAATTTCACCCTTTTCATACGATTCAAATGATTTCTTACAGTCATTAATGGACTTTTCATAATTTTTAAGGTTTTCCTCGAGTCTGGTTAAATTATCCCATGCTGTTTGTTCTTCTGAGGGTTCTTTAAAATTTTCACAAGCAGAAGAATAAATATTATCCAAAACAACTTGTAAATTAACCGGTGCAAACAATATTTCAACTATATTATGCTCAAATTTAGGATCCGGATAATTATCCTCCTCAAGTGTGGATAAAAATATTTTTAAATCGTTAATCCAAACTTCTAATATCTTTTGTTCTTCCATTAATTCTAATATTTCAGTTGATTTTATTATTTCATTCAATGTTCCAATCGCATGATTAATTTTTAGGATTAAATTTTCTGATAAATCAGTGATCCTATCCAAGTTTTCTGCTGCATCTTTCAGAAGGTTTATTTTATTTTCTAGGTGTTCTTTAAGATTTCTGGTTTCCCATGATGTATCACAAAGCGGACAGTTATCATCAGCATTCAATAATCCCAATCCCAATCTTGTTAGTTTAAGATGGTCTAATGCATCTTCTAATTTATGATCAGAAGATATTTTAACCTTTAGGTCTTGTAATTTATGGATTATATTATCTATATTTTTTATATTTTCATCTGATTTTATGTTCTGCAGTTTATCCAAGTCATTTTTTAATAATTGGATGTTTATTTTGATGTCTGAGGGTANNAGGGTAAAATTTGATATTTTATTTCTTCTTTCAATGTATTTGATTTAAGTTCTTTAATGGGGGTTCCATCTAAAACATCCCTGTTGATATTTACAAAGTTGAGTATTTTTCCTTCATCAAAGTTTTCTATTCCAATATTAGAATTGATTGTTGCGGATATGATATTTAAAGAACTTTTAGCTCCTTGATAATTATTTTTCAGGCTATTTTTTACTTTTACAAGTATGTTACGGGTTTTTTCCACGTCGGTGATTTTGAGAAGTGTTTGTATCTGTTTACCCCTTGTACTTGAATCAGCTGTAACGTAGTTGAGTATCTCACGTCTAGTTAGTACATGCTGACCTCGACTTGCAAGCTCTAAAACAGGTTGTATTTTGTCTTTAATCGACTCTTTACATATTAATTTAGTGGGATTATCAAGAGACCTTCTTATTTCTACTGATTCTTCCAAACCATGAATCTTAATAGTTGCTTTGATCAACGCATCTTTGGCCGAGTAATCAACATGGGGGCCGTGTTTTTTTAAATTGATATCTTTAGTTCCTTTACCTTTCATTCGTGATATCTGTCCTGTTAAAAGGAAATCAATTGCATCCACAACAGCACTTTTACCAGAGCCATTAGGGCCATATATCAGGAAATTTCCTCCCTGCGGCTTAATTGAAAGGTTTCTAATTCCTCTGAAATTATGAATCTCAAGCTCAAGAAGTTTCATAATATGGCCACCTAACTTTTTAAAAGATCAATGATATCATCAGAATTTATCAGGTCCACCTTTGTCATGGATTCAATTGTTTCAACTAGTTCAGAGTTAAAATTAGGATTATCTCTAAGTTTTGACAATGTATTTAACCAAACATCCTCTAAAACAGTTTTTGGAACTTTTAAACTTTCTCCTATAATATAAACCCCCATTATATTTAGAATAATCATTAAATGAATCTAGTATTCTATATTAAATTTAAGAGTGCATCTTTCTAATAAGTTTATTATATTTTTTAGAAGATTTTATTTAGGAAATTTTTAATATTTTAGTTTTTGATTAAAAAATTAAATAGAAAAGAATAGTTTGTTGGACTTTTTTTTAAAATAGGGCAATAATTGTTATGATATTTACATTTTAAAACTTTAATAGATGTATAATATATGAATTTGATATTATAGTGGTTTAGATGAACAAATAGGCCTATAGAAATTTTTCATAATGAAAACTATTTTCATTTGTGATGAAAAACAGATTATTGTGCCTAAATTATCCATTATCCTATTAAATTGTAGGTTAAATCCATTAATGGATTATTTTAAAGAGTTAATGTTATTGTTTGGTAATTTTGTATCATAATAAGTTCAGAGGATAAAATTGGATAATATGTTTTTTTCCAAATCTTGATTATATAGGTTTAATTTAGGGGAAATATCAGCGGATATAGCTCAGTTAATAAAAGTACAAACAATATCTTTTAAGAGGACTTTAAATTAAAAATAGAGCTCTAATGGGCTGTTTTTTTAGATTTTAAACCAAAACCTTTATAAGTGATCGTGAGGTTATCACTTAGTATCCTAAGTTCCCATAATATGGGATACATTTAAGGATCGGAGGCGAAATAGTTATGAAGAAAGAATTAATAGCGACATTTTGTGTACTTACCATATTGGCAAGTGCAGCCCCAATATTTGCAGCGACACCAACAACTACAACAAATAAAACAGTTGTATTAACTCCAACGCAGATTACAAAATTAAACACAACACAGAAAGAATTAACTAATCTTTTAGCTAAGATTGACACATTAAAAGCAAAGTACAACAAAAACACCAAAGACAAAATATTACTTGTTGCATTAAATCATGATCAAAAACAAGCTAATAAACTCAACACAGAAATAACCAACTACCTCAAAAATCCAACAGCACCAGCAAACAAACATATCTACAAATTCAGTATACAAACCAAAGAATTACAGTGGGAAGTAGCAAATATTGCATACTTACTTAAAAAAGTGAACACAAAAAAACCAATTCATCCGGTGTGCCCAGTAACAACCAACAAAACAACCACAAACAACACAACAGCTTAATTAATTCCTAAAAATATACTTCATCTAAGTTTAGGGGATTAAACCCTCTAAACAAAATTTTATTTTAAATATATCTTTTTTTGGCTTAATTTAATCTTATATATAATTATAATTTTTTGGTTTTGGATATTAACCATTTTAATAGACTTATTCACTTTTGGATCTGGGCTGTCTGTGCATTTCTCCTAGTTATTGGAATAACTATTATTTTAAATATAAAACCTTCTAATAGCCCAATTTGGACGGGTATTTTCGTTGGTTGTATTATATTTGAATTGTTATGGTGATTGATGATAAGATTTGGTGTTTCTGCAGCTATTGAAAGATATCTGTAAATAAGACTTATGATTAATAGATCTTTATTTCATTATATCCGATTTGCTTTAATAGATACTATAAACTAGTTAGAGTTTAATAATATTAAGAATTATAACAATCGGATTGATTAGATAGGGTAATATTAAAGTAATTAAGATAAAATGAATGATTCATAGAACAAGTTGAATATATCATAATCAATTCATTAACAAAATTCAAATTCTATTAAAATAAAAAAAATAAAAAATCTAAATATTCTTGATTTTAAATTTTTTCTATTAATTCTTTTCCTTCGCGGGTAAGCTCTATAAAGTGCCCATTAGCGCTTGATCCACCATATTTAATATGTCTTTTATGTCTTAGGTCTATAATATAGGATCTTAGAATAGGGCATTTAATTTTTAATTTTTCGGCTAAGTCTTTTTCAGATATTGGTACTTTAGTTTTATTTACTAATTTTAAAATTTTCATCTCATATTCTTCCATCTGAATCGCTCCTATACTGTCCAAACTTTATTTACTGTCAATATTTACATCAATATATTTAAGATTAATTTATTTTAACTGTAAAAATTATATTTTCTTCTACATTTTAATTAAAATTGGCTGGAATAGCCTAAATATAATTTTATATAACATAAAGATATTATATTTGTTTATTTGGAGGTCGAATTATGATTAGTTGGTTCTATAAAAATTGGGCTAAACTTTGTATTATCTTATCGATAATTGTCGCAGTTATTATTTTATTAGTTGTTAAGACTAATAATATTCTTCTGTTTCTAATATGGATTCAGATTCCAATTTATCTATTACATCAGTTTGAAGAACATTCATGGCCTGGTGGTTTCAAAAAATTTGTTAATAAAGAAATTTTCAATGTTGAAGTTGGAGAATATCCCTTAAATGATACTAATATTTTCTGGATAAATGTACCAATTATCTGGGTTTTGATGCCAATATTCGCTTCTTTATCCTATATAAATCTATTTTTTGGTTTATGGATACCCTATTTTGCAGTTTTTAATAGTTTGACTCATTTAATTGGAGCAGTTGTAAAACGTAAGTATAATCCTGGTCTTTTTGTGAGTCTTGTGTTGGGAATTCCTGTAGCTATCTATACATTATGGTTATTTTACAGTTTAGTAAATGTCCCTTTAATAATTACATTATTATCCATACTTGCGGTACTTTTACTGCATATAGCTATAATTGTCCCAGCTGTCAGAAGATCTAAACCTGAAAAAAATAAAATTTAACCAAATCCTTATTTTTTTTTGATTTAGATATTTTCAATTGGATAATTTGCATTTCAACCTTAATATGGTCCCACAAAAAAAACCTATACATATGTATTGGTTACCTTTATACTTTCATAGAATCAAGATTTTCATTATTTGACCAATGCTTCTCGAATTAAGGCATATATTATAACCAGAGATGCCAGTACTCTTAAAAATATTACAGAAATATCCGAAGATGAAACTCCTAAGAGAATTTCCAGATATGAAACCGCAAATATACCGAATGCAAGGGCTAAATATAATGCCAAAGCATATTGTTTAATTTTATATACCCATAATCCTAAAAATAAGATTATAACTCCAAAAACTAAGTCTAATATTGTTGTATCAGCTACCATCAGATCACCCATATTTTTTTAATAATATTCTATTTAAATAAATTTATAAACATTTTAATTCCCATCATAACTTTATCATCTACCTACAATTAGATTAAATTATATACCTTTATAAACTTAATAATTCACGGAATAAACAGAATTTCAAACTCGTATATTTTTAGATTGTAAAATATCAATAATTTTGGAGGGCGTTTAAATGAAAATAGAAAATGGAATTATAATGCTTGGAGTATCGTCCAATGTACCGGGAATGTTTATATATCCCACTGTTATGTGGGACGATGAAAACATGATACTTGTAGATGCAGGTTACAATGGACAATACGATACCATTAGAGATGCATGTATTGATGAAGGAATTCATTTTGAAGATATAAATAAAATAATATTAACACATCAGGACCTTGATCATTTTGGAGGTCTTCCTGAAATTTTAGAAGCATCAAAAAAGAAGATTGAGGTAATGGCACATGAAGAGGATAAACCCTACATCCAAGGTGAAAAGCCTCTGGTACGGTTGAACTCAAATTTCCTAAATTCCATGCCTGAAGATAGACAAGAAATGGTCAAACAAATGTTTAAAAACTTCACACCAGTAGATGTGGATACCACAATTTCAGATAACCAAGAGTTGCCCTTTTGTGGTGGGATAACAGTTATCCATACACCAGGACACACACCAGGACATCTCTGTCTTTACCATAAAATGAGTAAAACCCTTATTGTTGGTGATGCAATGAATATGATGGATGGAAAGTTAATGGGGCCTAGAAAAGAGATTTTAGAAGATGATGATTATGAAATTGCAATGGATTCCCTTAAAAAACTTCTTAAATTTGATGTGAAAAATATTATAACCTATCATGGCGGTTTATACACTAATAAACCACATGAAAGCATCGAAAAATTGATAAAATAAATATTTACTTTTTTTTATTTTTCATTTGAACATCAATTCCTTATTTTTTTTGATGAGTTGCTAAAATATTTAAAAAAAAGTAGAAAGGAGTTTTAGGTTTTACTCTATTTTTATGTTGTTGTGAAACTGTAACTGCAGACTTTCAATGCATATGCAAAAATAAGTACAAGTCCAATAAAGACCATTGCCAACATCAAACTATTTTTCCCCATATTTCATATTAAATATAAAAGAGCTATTTTTTCCATAAATACTCAACCGCTCCTCCCAAATTTTTATACACAATATTTAGATTACTAATAATATCAGGATATTAATTTTATTTAATATTATGAACAATCTTGAATTCTTTACTAAAACATTCTCAATAACCAAATATACGAGTTTTCTCCAATTATAAAAAAAAATGTAGATTGTTGAATTTATTGGAATTTAAAACTGTTTAGTATCATGTTAATTGTTTGTAGGTTATTGTCTGGTGTTGAAATCATTATAATATAGATTGAATTATTTTTATTTAGGAATGTGAGTGAACCGTAGTCCCCATTGGAGCTGTCTTTTATTACAAGTTGTGTGGCATTAATACCGTCGACAGTTACTGTTTTATTTGAAATGTACTGATATTTTGATTGTATTATTGTTTTAAATCCTGATGCTAATGTTGATGCTGATATATTAGATGATCCCGTATCTGCTTTTGCAACGGCCATTCCAGAATTATCTTTTCCTAATGTAACTAACACATCTCCTTCATTACCTAAGTTTTGTAAGCTACTATTATAATCAGTACTCCAGTTTCCAGGATATTGGAAACTTATATTATTACTACTGTATGTTTTAGCTGATGATTGTGCTGTACAACCCGAAGCAAATACAACCACCAAGATTAATGCAATTATTGATATCCATTTTTCCATATTTTTACTCCCTATTATTTTAATAATCCTCCAAATTGACCTTAAGTAATGACTCCTAAAATATTAATATGGAATTTTAATACTTAAATTTTACTGAATACACTTTAGAAAATATATTGAAAGTATTGAGAAAAGAATAAATGATAAAAATGAGTCAACAATGTTCAAAGATGTTAATTACCCACCATTATCTGTAGAAATTTTTAAAAATAAAAAGGAGGAAGTGTACCTATGTATCATGGGGAATATTGGTCAACTATTTTAATTAAATTTCAAACGAACTACATTCTGTTATCCATTTTTTTCACCGATTCCACTATAATATAATTAAATTAATTTTGATATTTATTTAAAATAAGAATTAGAATAGAATTTATTAATATTAAAAGATAGAATTTAGCCTATGATTTCGTTTGAAACTCCTTTAATAACTCAACAAAACGATCATATGACTCATCTACTCCTCCTTTCATACCGGTTTCAACCATATTGTCTCTATCTTCAACAGACTGGAAAACATTAATATCTGTTACTTTGGTTTTACCATCCATTTCTTCCATTTTTACTGTTTCAAGTAACACATGACTTGGCATACCTTCCCATTCCATTGTACGTGTTAAATTGTAGGGTTGTACATCATGATACACACCATGGAAAGCAAACTCATTACCTTCAGTATTGTTCTGTACCACTCTCCAGGAACCACCAGTTTTTACTTCCATCTTTTCTACATTAGTTTTAAGTATTTTAGGCCCCCACCATTTAGATAATAATTTTGGATCGGTATAAATTTTCCATACAAGATCACGAGGTGCATCAAATATTTGGGTGATTACAGTTGTTTGTGTCCCTGATTCAGCAACAAAATCCACTTTTGACATAATATTTTCAACTCCTTTTTATTTTAGCAAATCCAAAAAAAATTTATTCATCTTAAATACTCCTATTACAACACTTAATACATTATAATATTGTTAACTTTTAATAAAAATATTCTGATAGAAAGGTAAATAGATGAAAATCCTTAATCAAATTGAATCAAAAATAGAATAATATTAATAACGATTTATATTTTCTATTTAAATAAGGAATTATTATTTACTTCTTCTTGAAGCTAATCTACTAGTAATCATAGTTTTGGCACTTAAAAGGTCCTTATTTTCTTTTGGTGATCTATCAATTTTACTCTGTATTTGGAGCAACAATATTTCTAATTCTTCTAATTTACTTCTTTTAAGAGTTCTTCTATATTCTTTTGGTTTTCGGTTGATTTCCAGTATTCCATAAATGATCAATTCCATTATTCTTTTAATTTAAATATTCTAATCCATATACTAATGCCGATCCTAGTCAACCTTATATTTCATAAATGTATATTACTTTAGGATTATATAAATATTACTATTATATTATCGATTCATTTCCTTCACATCATATGGTACTAATCTATAAAGTAAATTAAATTTTTTAGTTCAGCCATTTTGTTATAATCTAAAATAATATACCATATTAAATTTTTACTTATACTATCCTATTGCACCTTATTATGTCCTAATACAATATATTGTTGGATAATATTATTATATAACTCTTCAAAAAAATAATTAGAATATACTCTTGAAGTCCGCATAAATTATCTGTAATTACAAACTCATAATAACTTCATAAACCATATGAAAAATGTTTCCCTGTAAGATAAGAAACCTAATTGTAAAATGAATATTTTATTCTATATAATATTTATTTAACTTAATAAACCCATGATGATGTGTTTTTTATTCATTCCATTCCATATTCATTTCTTTATCCTGAAATTATATTTAGGTGACCATTTATTCATTTCAAACATACATCAATGAGATATGAATATAAATAAAAATATTAATCTCAAAGTATAATATTACAATGTGATAATAAGCTTTAGAAATACATCTAATTGATTCAACTGTATATTTGCACTATACTTTTTCTAAAAAAAAATGGAGTTGAAAATATGTCTAAGGTCATACATTTTGAGATACCTGCAGATGATCCAGAGAGGGCTATAAAATTTTATGAAGATATATTTGGATGGGAAATCGTAAAATGGGAACATGGAGATTACTGGTTAGTATCAACAGGACCTGATGATGAACCAGGCATTAATGGAGCTATCATGCCCAAAAAAGATGATGATATGGTTAGAGATACAATTAGTGTTTATTCAATCGAAGAATTTGCTAAGAAAATTGAAAGTCAAGGTGGAAAAATGTTGAGTGAAAAAATGCCGATTCAGGGTATGGGGTTTAATGCATTGTTCCAGGATACAGAAGGTAACGAGTTTGGCATGATAGAAATAACCATGATTTACACCACCCAAATTTTCAATGCACCGTTGAGTAAGGTTTGGAAAGCTTGGACCGAACCTGAGAGTGTAATGAAATGGTGGGG
Organism: Methanobacterium sp.; assembly: GCA_003158115.1. Classification (GTDB taxonomy): domain Archaea; phylum Methanobacteriota; class Methanobacteria; order Methanobacteriales; family Methanobacteriaceae; genus Methanobacterium_B. The sequence goes on along the minus strand of PMGM01000103.1, from coordinate 15,833 downwards.
TCCAGAGAACTTCACAGCACCAGTTGTTAAGATTGACCTAAAAGTTGGGGGTTCATATCTTAGCAATATGAGATCTCCTGAAGGTGAAGAAGTTTGGAGTACAGGGGTTTATAAGGAAATAGTGCCCATGAAACGGATAGTTTCAACAGACAGTTTTGCAGATTCAGATGGTAATGTTATTTCTGCCTCAACTTATGGAATGAGTGGGGATTGGCCCTTAGAATTGAATATAACAGTTATGTTTGAGGAAGTTGATGGAAAAACAAAATTGACACTCCAACATCAGGGCTTTCCAGATCGAAAAAATAGAGATTTAGCCGAAACTGGTTGGAAAGAGTCATTTAACAAATTGGCCAACTATTTGAAAACAATATAAAGGATATTAAATATTTATTCTATTTTTTTTTAATGGGTATATGTTGAACTGACTATATTTAATCGATTAATTAATGAAAATCTAAGTGTTAAGAACTTGTTTCATTAGTTAATGGTCTTTTACTTCTTTATTTCGCATCTTACTTTTGGATATGCTACATCATGTCTTTTTATAATAAATGATTTTTCTAAATCTTCATCCATTTTCATAGCAATGTTTATTGGAATACCCATTGCCATTTGATCTTTTGGAAACCAATTATTTCCTGTTGGATCAACTGGACCTACAAATACCATATTTGCAAGAGTTTTCCCGGCTAATCTAGCAGGATACGTGACAAAAGTTGCACAAGCTGGTCCCATAGGCATGCTAACAGAATTAAAAGGATTAGTGGTTCTAAAATGTATAAGACTAATTAAATTTCTTATTTGTTCACCTTTTCCAAAACAAACAATCGACTCAATATCTACATATTCTTTAATATCTTGGCATTTTTGTATTATTATATATTTATTCAGCTGTTTTATTTCTCCAATGGATTCTAAAAATCATTCAACAATTAAGGATTTGCTTTTAGATACTCTGATTTCCCACCAAAAAATTTCTCATTTCCAGTTGATACAATATATTTTATAAATTTTGGTGGTTTAATAAATCCTAAATATGTCAGTGCTCCGGGACAACATCCTTTAGCTGTATCTTTACCAATATATAATGCGGGTATTTCCTCATCAACAGAAGATTTAAGTATGCCTTTAGCAATACAGCCATCAATTGAGCATATGGGAACAGCACCATCAGATATTTTCAGAACCATAAACAGCTAATGGTTTTGTATTTAACATACCTGCACGTTTTAAACTTTCACCAATTTTTATNNAGTTTTTAACAAAAAAAATATAGTACAGTTAGTATTTTATATTTCTCCAACTATCCTTTTTATTAATAACTAAAAGTTAATTCGAGTTTACCATCTAGTATAGTTACTAGACTTTTTTCAGAATCCATCTCTTTAGTCAGATCATTTATTAATTCGGTTGGAAGTTCTAATTTAGCAATATTATGTATTCTCACTTTAATCCATGAATTTTGAGGTGATACATCTTCACTATGCATTGGTTGCATACCATATTTCTCAAAGATAGAATCAACTAATTTATGTACTTTATCTAATATTTCAAGATGTTTTTGAACTTCTGCTTTTTGCAATTCTTTATATTCCTTTAACTCGTTCTTAAACATCTGATCCCTCGAATTTTTAAAATTATTATATAACCAATTAACGTTTTAATTTAATTATTTTATATTATAACTATGAACAAGATATTTATTACATTTTATTAATGATCCATCCAGATTATATCAAATACTGGTTGAATACTGTTGATATTTTTTTGTAAATACAAATATAATGTGGATAAAGAAGAAAACTAAAATAAATATATTATTTGACTACTTTTTATTGTGATTTTATGGGTATGGTGTTTTTTAGAACATAGTAGGTTGAACGGCTACCTCCTTTTTTGTCAACGGTTTCGATATCCATTAAATATCTTAAATCTTTATAAGCTCCTTGTCGTGAAATATTTAGAAGTTTTTGAACTTCAGAATTTGTGATACTACCATTTGAATGTATATATTCCAGTATTTTCCTATATTTATTTGATAGTTTAATCTTTTGTTTTCCAACCTTTTCTGGTGAAAATAGCAGTATCTGATCTTTGATTTCTGTAATTGAAATTTTAAATCCCTCTAAAAAATATTCTAACCATTTAGTTAAATCTTTAGTTTCTGAATCAACTGAATTGAGAGCGTCATAATATAATTGTCTATCGTTATCATAGTATTCATCGAGAGTAAAAAATCTTTCAACATCAAATTTTTTAAGATAAAGGAAAAGAGCTGCTAAACTTCGTCCTGTTCTTCCATTACCATCTACAAAAGGATGTATCCTCACAAATTCGTAATGGATTATTCCTGCAGCTATAACTGGATTTAATTTTATAATATGATTAATCCATTCAACGAAGTTTTCCATCTCCTTAGGAATCAAATTCACATGGGGTGGTGTAAAAACTATTTCTCCTTTATTATTAACAACATGCACTGGTATGGTTCTGTACTGGCCTTCAAGATATGTGTAATCTAACGTGTAATGGGTTATATCTCCATGAAGTTGTAATATATTTTTTTCAGTGATTTTACCATTTTCAGAGTATTTATCCAAGTTTTCAAGCACATTTAAATAATTTAAAACTTCCTGTTTGGCTTTTTTTTGCGCATTTATTTCGATACCTTTTGCAAGTTTATCAACTTGATTTAATGAGAGAGGATTTCCTTCAATTGCTGTTGAATGATGAACAGATTTTAGTAAGGCATCCCTTTTTAAAGAAACTTCCATCTCCACAATCATGGGTGCGTTAGCTATAAATTCTTCTATGGAATAAATTTCCAGCAAGTTATTGACCATACTATCGGTGTAACTAAAATTTGGCCTAAACATTTTTTTTCCTCTAATCAACAAAATATTCTATATTCCTTATAAAATATATATTTGACTATTTTGTGACTACTATGAAAATTATTGATCTAAATATGATGTTACAATATCAGTACATAAGTTGGAATATGTCCGTTAGAAACCAATTAAATCGCATTAAACCAAAAAAAAGTTTTTTTTAAGAATTTATAGAACTAAGATGTTGAAATATAAAAAAAAATATGGGAAAATGATGTAGGATTTGATTAATGGGACTAGTCCCAGATAATACATTCAAAATGACGTTTTTACGACAAATTAAGGTTGAACCTGTCTAGGTTCATGACCTTGTCCCATGCCATTACAAAGTCGTGCAAGAACTTCTCGGTGGAGTCCTCAGATGCGTAGAATTCTGCTAATGCCCTGAGCTGTGAGTTTGAACCAAAGATGAGATCTACACGAGTTCCTGTCCACTTGAGTTCACCTGTTGTCCTGTCATGTCCCTCGAACACATTATCGTCTTCAGACGACGCATTCCATACCGTTCTCATATCAAGCAAATTCATGAAGAAATCATTGGTGAGCATTCCAGGCCTATCAGTAAAAACACCATCATTTTTTTGTCTAAAGTTTGCATTCATGACACGTAAGCCTCCAATGAGAACCGTCATTTCAGGAACAGTCAATGTAAGCAATTGGGCTTTGTCCACTAGTAACTCTTCAGACCTAACGAAGTTAAGGTTCTTCTGATAGTTGCGAAATCCGTCTGCTATAGGTTCGAGTACAGCAAAAGAATTTACATCTGTCTGTTCTTGCAAGGCGTCCATACGTCCTGGTGTGAATGGTACCTTTATAGGATGACCAGCATTTTTTGCAGACTGCTCAATGCCAGCACAACCAGCCAAAACGATCAGATCAGCCATTGAAACCTTCTTATTGCCTGTTTGAGATTCGTTAAATTCACTCTGGATATTCTCTAGCTTCTCGAGTACTTTGGCTAACTGTGTAGGTTGGTTGACTTTCCAATCTTTCTGTGGTGTCAGGCGAATACGAGCACCATTAGCACCACCACGCTTATCGGATCCACGGAAGGTGGAGGCCGAAGCCCAAGCTGTCGAAACTAACTCTGATATCGATAGGCCAGAAGCCATTATTCTGTCCTTAAATGTGGATATGTCTATTTCATCAATCATTTCATGATCAACTGGAGGAATGGGGTCTTGCCAGATGAGCTCATCATTTGGTACCTCTGGTCCGAGGTAACGTGTCCTTGGCCCCATGTCACGATGTGTCAGTTTAAACCACGCTCGTGCGAAGGCGTCGGAAAGCTTATCAGGATTCTCATAAAAATATCGTGCAATCTTTTCATATATAGGGTCAAACCGTAAAGAGAGGTCTGTGGTTAGCATGTTTGGTGTGCGACGCTTAGAAGAATCGTGAGGGTCGGGGACAGTATCGGTGCCTGAATCACCCTTTGGTTTCCATTGATATGCACCTGCCGGACTTTTTGTCAGTTCCCATTCATAAGTGAATAATATCCGTAAGAAATTGTTGTCCCACCTAGTTGGCGTGTTCGTCCAGATAACTTCAGGACCACCAGTTGTTGTGTCATTGCCTTTACCGGTGCCGAAATTGTTCTTCCAACCCAAGCCCTGCTCCTCAATTCCTGCTGCTTCAGGTTCAGGACCAACCAGTGACGGGTTACCTGCACCATGAGTCTTACCGAAGGCATGACCACCTGCAATAAGGGCCACTGTCTCTTCATCGTTCATTGCCATACGACTAAAACTCTCTCGGATATCTTGTGCCGCAGCTATCGGATCAGGTTTGCCGTTCGGGCCTTCTGGGTTCACATAAATCAAGCCCATCTGAACTGCGGCGAGGGGATTTTCTAGTTCACGATCACCTGTGTAACGCTCGTCTCCAAGCCACTTACTCTCAGGACCCCAATATATCTCTTTTTCAGGTTCCCAGATATCTTCACGCCCACCACCGAAACCAAAGGTCTTAAAACCCATTGATTCCAGAGCGACATTACCAGATAGAACCATCAGGTCGGCCCAAGAAATTTTCCTACCATATTTCTGTTTGATAGGCCATAATAATCGACGTGCCTTATCGAGATTGGCGTTGTCAGGCCAGCTGTTTAAAGGTGCAAAGCGCTGGTTACCGTGACCTGCACCGCCACGACCATCGCCGATACGATACGTACCAGCACTATGCCAGGCCATACGTATTAATAAAGGCCCATAATGGCCAAAATCTGCAGGCCACCAGTCCTGTGAATTCGTCATCAGTTCATATAGGTCCTTCTTAAGGGCCTTGAAATTAATACTCTTAAATTCATTTGCATAGTTAAAATTCTCGTCCATTGGATTAGATTTCGAGCAATGTTGACGCAAGATGTCTAAATTCAACTCATTAGGCCACCACTCACGATTGGTCAGACCTACACTACTAGCTTGTATCTTTTTTTCATCCATTATTTCCATCTCTTTTTTTAATTTATAACTCTATTTATTTAAATTACATAAGATCTAAATAGTCCCATCACTATTTCGTTAGGTTCTCGAAACAGATTCTTCATCCACAAAAATTGTCAATATGCACTCCGCACTGTATAATAAGATATAAATTGAGGATTGTTATTTTTTCATAAAATTCCTCTTAATATTTTATTATTAATATCTATATTAAACTTGGAAAATAATAAATTTACCTATTCTCAAGCTGATGAAAAAGAATAAAAGAGTTTAAATGATAAATACATCTAAATTAACTTCACCTGTGAGTAACTGACTTTTTTAGCTATTAAGATATAAATAAAAAGATAATTATATGGTTAAATTCATTATTTTATAAGTAAGTTCATATTTTAAAATAATCTCTGCTTAAAAAGAGATATTTCTAAAAAAGATAGTCAAATTCAAAATAAAATATATTTTAGTATACTATTTTTATAAATCTACAAAAAAAAGGGTCTTTGATACAAATTAAAAAAATTAACATATAATCTTGAATAAACGAGTTATATGCCTTTTTTGATGAAAAACTTACTTTTTGGATTTAACATTTCACTTTTTTTCTACAATATTTAAAATATTTTATATTTTAAAATTGTCAAATCAACTTTTTTCACCCAATTACATTATTATACACCATAATTGAAAAATTTTATGATCATTAAAAAAAAAGATCAAAAATTTAATAATAAACAATAGACGAATGTTACACAAAAAAAATTAGTACTGACAAAAAAAATCATTCTAAACATCGATATTAAAAAAATAAATTTTTTTTATATTTAAAATCAATAAATCAAGGATATTTCAAGATGTAACAGCATAGGGGGGGGGCATTTATATAATTAAAGATTTGTTGCTTCATGTAATATATTATCAACTATGGTGTTAATATCCTCATTTATTAAGGATAGGTAATTATATCCACTATTTTTTAAAAATAGAGCCGGATTGTTAAGTCCATCTTTTTCTAATCCTGGTTCAAAGATTCCATCGTTATTTGTGTCATTAAAATCAGGGAATCCTCCAAGTGTGCCATAAAGTGGTGTGAAATTATCATCTTGAGCTCTTGGTAAAAATTGTATATCATCTAATGTTAATGGTGTATCGATCCAGATAGAAAATATCGTTCTGTTACCTTTATAATATTTGTAATATGATTGATTCATTTCCCAAATTGTACCTGCACAAAGTCCACCGTATATATCGACTATTAAAGCATTTTGCGGTATGGTTATATTTTGAAGTATACTGTAATGTTCATTTGGACCTAAACCATAGTTTACTGCAAATAATCCTAATTGTTGTAGGGCGTTTACTATATTGTTAATTCTAGTATTATCCTCAGATGTGTTGTTAATGTTGTCGCTCGTAATATACACAGGTCTGTAAGTAGAAGCTGCATTGATNNTTGATTACATTTATTTTTGCAGGACTGTACATGATGTTGTTGTTTTCATTGGATTCTTTTATCAGGCCTGTGCTATCCGCTTTTACTATTATAAAATAGTTATCAGATGAAATATTTATTGGAATGGTTAATTGGGTATTTTGCTGATTATTAGCATCTGCAGCAAGGGAACTGATATATCTCTCATCCATATAGATATTTGTACTAGTTTTACTGGTTGTCAGGTAGTAGGCTACCCAGAAACCCTTTGTAGCTGTATTTCCCAAGTTTTTAACCGTGTTTTGAATTATGATTGTATCTCCCTTAATTCCAGTTGTAGGGGCAACTATTTTGGTTACTGTTAAATCCTGTGTGGATGGAGATGTACTGAATTTGAAGGTGTAAGCTGTGGCCAGATTATTACCATATCCATCTTTTAAAGCTCCGGCTGGTATGTAAACTTGATAATTGTCGTTATACAATCTATTAAGGGATTGTTTGATTGTTAAAGTGTTAAGTGATATTGTTTTGGTAATGGGGACTATATTGCTGGTGTTTAAATTTTTAACATAGATCTTTGAGTAATTAACTCCTGCTATGATATTTTCACTAAACTTGATGGTTATAGGGGATGTTAACGATATTCCCACAGCATTATTGGCAGGTGAGGTCGAAGAAACTAATGGTGGATTGTGGGTATGGATTATCACACCTTTTGAATTCACCCCGTTAATATTACTTACAAGCATAGTGTTGGGTAAAATATTGTAATTAAGGTAATAATCCATTATTTTTGAATAGATATAAACAAGGGATTCATAACGGATATTTCCAATGCTGCTTGATGCGTAATTCGGTGCTGTGTGATGTGTGGTGATGTAATTCTTAATATTATTTGCAATCGTGACGTATTCAGATTTTGTTAAGGTACCTTTAGCAGATCCTGAAGGACTTGACGGTTTAGCAACACTAGTAATGATAACTGGTGTTTTCACACTTTTATTAAGCTCTACAGTATATGTTGTTATTATATTAAGAAATGAGGGGGTGGTTACATTTTTATCTGAAACATCCACATAGCCCGGCACATGACCTGTTGAAATAGTATAATTTTTAACTCCAGAAGATGCTAATTCAGCATCTGTTAAATTTAAACTAGCAGCTGAAACAGACCCCATGAACATACCAAGTATTGCTAAAACGCTTATAAATAATAAGAATCCCCTAAGTTTTTTCATAACTTGTCCCCAGATATTAACATGAATTATATGTAATACTTGACGTGTTAACATATATTATTTTGGTATTAGTTTATAATCTAATCTATAAATTAAATTATATTGATCATATATTACAATATCTTATCAGGCTTGTAAAAAAACTCAATTTAAAGTGAAAAATAGCATCCCCCCTTTAAATGATAATCAGAGGTAATAATGTGAAAATTTTCATAAATTTTTAATTGAACAATTTAACAGAAACATTTATATACATTTTAAACAACAGTATACCATCACTTCGATATTTATCGAATTGTGGAATTTGATCATGGAGTAATCAATGAAAACAAAAAAAATGGCTAAAGTATTCAAAGCCCTATCAAACCCTAACAGGTTAGAATTATATTTACAAATCGTTAAAAAACATGAAACGAGTTACCAAACTAATTGTGGATGTTTAATCAGTGATATTACCAATTCATTTAATATTGGAGCTCCAACAATTTCTCATCATCTTAAAGAATTAACTAACGCAGAATTAATTTTTACTGAAAGAAATGGTAAATATTTAGTGGCTAGAGTCAATGAAGAAATAGTTAACGAAGTTAATGAACTTTTAAAGCTTCACTAATAAAAATTGAATATTTTAAAATTATAAATTTATAATGTATAAAAATAGTAAAAACCAATAAAATGAGAAAAAAAGCAGGTTAAAAAAATATGGAAACTGCAACAATTAACAAACCAATACATCGAGGAGACACCAAAGATATTGCTGAATTTGTAGCAAATTCATTGGAAGCTGAATTGTTCGATTTAAAAGATTTTAACCCTTATATCATGGAGGAATATGATATAATAGGATTAGATTCGCAATTATATTGGTTTAAACCTCATAAAAAGTTAAAAATGTTTATTGAAGATTTATATAGGGTTGAAAACAAAAAAGTTTTTATAATATCAACAAGTAAATATCGGAAAAATTTATTGGATCCTTAAAGAAAAGTTTGCCAATAACAATATTATGGAGGATTCAAAATCATGACAAATTTAACCAATTCATCTATAGAAAAACCTGATGTCATAATTTATAAATCATCGGGAGATATAGAAGTCCCTGAAAAGATAATAGACCAGATCATAGGTCAAGAAGAAGCAGTACAAACAGTAATAAAAGCAGCTAAACAAAGACGAAATGTCCTTTTAATCGGTGATCCGGGTATCGGTAAATCAATGCTTGCAAAGGGAATGGCAGAATTATTACCACCTGAAGAACTTCAAGATATACTTGTATATCCTAACATTGAAGATAACAATAACCCACTCATAGGTGCCATGCCAGCTGGTGAGGGTAAAAAAGTTGTTATGACTTACCGGGTTAAGGCAAAGTCACAGGAAGAAAAAAAGAATATGATGATGATGGCAGTAATAGGTGCCATTCTGGTAGTTGGATTTTTATTAAAACAGTATCTGATAGCTATTATTGCAGCAGGAATAGTGTTACTTATAATAATGCAAATGAAACCTCGAAGTACAGTTATGGTACCGAAACTTCTGGTTAACAACGACAGCAAAAACACAGCACCATTTATTGATGCAACAGGTTCACATGCAGGCGCACTACTGGGTGATGTAAGACATGACCCTTACCAGTCAGGTGGACTCGGAACCCCTGCCCATGAACGTGTAGAAGCAGGAATGATACACAAATCCAATAAAGGAGTATTATATATCGATGAAATAGGTACTATGCAAATGAAAACCCAGCAAGAGCTATTAACAGCTATGCAAGAGAAGAAATACTCCATAACTGGACAAAGCGAATCAAGCAGTGGAGCAATGGTACGTTCAAATGAAGTACCATGTGATTTTGTACTTGTTGCATCTGGAAATCTTCAAGTGCTTAAGGGTATGCATATAGCATTACGTTCAAGGATAAGAGGTTATGGTTACGAAGTTTTCATGAAGGATTCAATGAAAGACACCATGGAAAATAGGAACAAATTGGTTCAGTTCATAGCCCAAGAAGTTAAAAAGGATGGTAGAATACCACACTTCAGCAGTGAAGCTGTTGAAGAGATAATCCATGAAGCTCAGAGAAGGACAGGTAAAAAAGATGAATTAACTCTTAAATTAAGAGATCTTGGAGGTCTTGTAAGGGCAGCAGGTGACATAGCAAAGGGTGAAGGTGCCGACAGCGTAACACTTGCACATGTTTTAACAGGTAAAAAACTTGCCCGAACACTCGAACAACAGATAGCAGACAGATATATAGATCAAAGAAAAACTTACAGTGTGTTCAAATCTGAGGGCCGTAAAGTTGGAATAGTAAATGGACTAGCTATAATAGGGGACAGAAGTGGTATACTGTTACCAATAGCTGCAGAAGCTGCTCCTGCTCAAAGTAAGGATGAAGGAAAGATTATTGCAACTGGTAAACTTGGAGAAATTGCTAAAGAAGCAGTTCAAAATGTGAGTGCACTGATTAAAAAGAACACAGGTACTGATATTTCAAATCATGATATTCACATACAATTCCTACAATCCTACGAAGGAATTGAAGGTGACAGTGCAAGTGTATCTATTGCAACTGCAGTTATATCTGCCCTAGAAAATGTTCCAGTAGATCAATCAGTAGCTATGACTGGTTCATTAAGTGTAAGGGGTGATGTTATGCCGATTGGTGGTGTTACTGGAAAGATAGAAGCAGCAGTTCAATCTGGTATGAAAAAGGTTATAATACCAGAATCGAACATGGACGATGTTCTCATAGAGGAACGTTACAGAGACAAGATCCAAATTATACCAGTTCGAAATATGAGCGAAGTACTGGAAAATGCTCTTATAGGAACGGGCAAAGATGGATTAGTCACAAAAATGAAGAAAATCACTAACATAGTACCAACAGAAATAATCCCAAAACCACCTAAACCAACAACCCATTAAAATGGAAATCAAAATCTTATACTAAAACTATGAGATTTTGACATTATTTTTTTTAGATAACAAACAATTGGATTCTATTTCAATATTCATAATAAAAATTATGATTATACTAAAAAGATAAAATTATTTTTTTCACAATTTCACTGATTGAAGATCTATCAATCCAGGATTGACTATGCCTCTATTATTGATTTGTAAAAATTTTTTTGATAAAAAAATTTTGATAAAATTCATTTTAATAGATTAAAAAAATTAATAAAAAAATAGAGCGGGCCCGACGGGAATTGAACCCGCGACCGTTCGGTTAAGAGCCGAGCGCTCTACCATCCTGAGCTACGGGCCCTCCAGTAATATAATATAAAATCAAAACATTGTTGTGGGTTCATTTATCCCTATGATAACCCCAAACATAAGAGTTGGTTTTGTTTAAGTATATTAAATCTTTTTTTTATCTGGGATATTATAAATATTTATGCTATTGATATGGATGATTAAAACCCTAGCTTATTTTTTCTTTATTAGTATTAACTCCTAAATTCAGCACTAACCATAGTTATATCATTTTTATATATTTTCTTCAATTATTGTAGAATTTATCCATAAATGGTGTACTAATTAAAAAAAAAATAGTATACTCTAATATTTGTTCATTTTTCAGCATAGACTTTGGTCCATAAAGTATGTATCCAATGCCCACGAAGATCAATACGAATTCACCGATTGTAACAGCAGGCGGAGGTGAGACCGAGAAAAAGAACAGTGCCTGGTCGGCAAGTGCTATGAGGAAAATGAGCACAGCTTCGATTACAGCTATTAACCCAGCGAGTCTAGTTTTTCTTAACCACAATAAAGCTAGTCCTGCAAGGGGAATCAATAATCCCACGATTGTGAAGAACAATGCAAACCATAGTGTTCATATTTCCGGTGTTCGTATTTCAAATCTCAGAGGAGTCAATAAAAAGCCTACAATGAAACCAACTCCAAACAAAACTGCCAGTATTCGTCCCGATTTGTGAAACGTGAATGATTACGGTCTTTTCCCGGTACGTCTCCACGTGTAAGATTATCTTCTTTTGATTGAGTATCGTTTTTTTCATAAATTACTCCCTAATTATTTTCTTATATAATATATGCTCTTTGAGATTTATAAATTTTAGGTATTTAAAGACTTAAACTAGTGAGAAATGGTTCAAATAAGTCTTATTTGCTGTAATTTACTTTATAGATGATATAAAAGTTAGATTGAAATGTAACATATTTACCTTTATTTTCGGTGTTATTAGGCTTTTTAAAGTTTTTTTTGGGATGAGTATTTTTTTTAAGAAGAAATAAACAAGTATAAACTTCTTTACTAATTAAAAAAATTAAGTTAAAAGAACAATTTTAAAAGGTTTATTATAACTTTGACTAATTTATACAAACATACTAAAATGGAGGTATGATCAATCGGATTATACTAGGAAATATTTCAGTATATATCTAATTGCATGCCACTGTTTCCAACAGATTTTATTGCTTAAAAATAGTATTCTGCCTTTGTATACGATATATAACAATAATTACAATTACAGAAATAACTGGGAAAAAATAGAAAAAGTATCCCGGATAAGTTGTTGGAAATCGATTATTTGAATAAATATCCCACTGCCAGTATATATAGCCAGAAAGAGCAATTATCCAGATAATCATAACTTTAACAATACTTATATAACCAAAACTTCTAGAATTACTTTCTTTTTTTGTTACAAGCGATTTTGTAAATTTAAAACCACAAATTGGACATATTTCACTATTTGCATCGGTTATTTTTCCACAATTAGGGCAAATTTTCTGAGTATCTAATTTGTGAACGTATTTTAAATTCCCTCCACATTCACATGTATCCTTAAAATCGTCTGGAGATTCACCTGGCTGGAGTTCGTAGTATCCGCCACATTGATCGCATACAAGATAGGACATAAATACACATTTAATATTATAATAATATATATAATATCGTATTTAGCTACTAATATTCACAAAAAGGTTCTATTTTGAGTATATTTGGAGTTGGGATGTAATCAAGATATTTGATTTATTTTTCATAATGGTGGATCTAAGAAATTTCGAGAATCATCTGGACTAATTGTTTTAAAAATCATGCCTAAACCATATATTACAGCTATAATTGTGAAAAGAGAGAATCCTATCATTGTTATAACATCATTTATTTGGATGATCACAGTAATTAATCCATAGCTTGCTCCAAAAAATATAAGTGCTGCTAAAAAATAGATTGAACGTCGGGAAAGCAGGTTTAATACTAATTCTTGTCTTCTATAGCGCAGTAATATTAAACTCAGGCCATATGGTATGCCTACAAGTACAATTATAAAATTTACTGCAACAACATAGTATATAATACTTCCAAAGCATGCTAATCCTACCAAGATCATAGCTGCAGGGGCACGCAGGTACTCTGTTGGATTTGCTTTTTCCTTTCTTTCCACAGCTTTTTCTTCAGGTTGCTTGGGACCTGTAATATATTCAAAAGTTCCACCACATTCACATTTATCTGGAAAATCTGCGAGAGATTCTTCATTAGACACTTCATAATATGTTCCGCACTTATTACAAACAAGATAACCTTTAATTGATGGTTTTAAAAATTTTATCTGGTCAATTATTTCGTTTAATTCAGTTATTTTAGTATTACGGATTGTTTCCTTATGCCCTACAATAAATAATTTTTCAATCTTAGAATCTTCTATAGATGGCATGTAAATTTCTAAATAAGTTTTTCCTTCACTTGGATAGATATCAACTTCAACTAAACATTTTACATCTATACGATTATTTCGCCCAGTACGATTAGGATCATGAACTGTTTTTGTCCGTTTATATAAACCCTCAGTAGTGGTTCCCTTGTCTAAAAGATACCAGCGCATCCTCAATATGTAATCAATATACCCAGATAATTCTTCAACAGGCATAGAGCCAAAATCAAATAGGTAACTACCTTCAGTCAATTCATAAGGTACTTCCATTAATTGCAAAACTTCCATTGAATTTAGACCTTTACTTTTACAATCAAGCATTATTTTTTTAATTTCTTCATTTGGTGCCATTTGAAAAACCCTTGATATTTAATTTAAAGTAACAAATAATAATGATTATTATTAAAACTATAACCCTTAAACACTTTATTTGATAAATCTTAGAGATGGATATGCTCTTTGTTACTTAACCTTCCATAGGAACTATAATTTTTATATTTCTGCCATAATTTTTTTTTAATTAGAGTATTACTAAAATTTAGTATTACAATGTTATTATTAAATTTTGTTATTTAATTCTCAAAAATAAGGAAAATTAAAATGACATTAAGAGTATAATTTATTTTATACAAGTATTCGAATATTAGACAAATTATAAAGAAAAGATTATTTAATCTGTTTATTATTATAACCATAAAACAAGGAATACATTCATAGATCAAACAATTGCTCGATCAATAGAACAATAGATTAAAGAATTGAATATAAAACTGAGAAATTATATTGTTTAAAAAAATTTGGTTTCATATCCTAAAAATATTTGCTTTAAAAAAAGTAGTAAATATTTCGTTTTAATAATACTCTCTATTAGTAATAAACGTACACTTCAAGTGTAAACCAATTCACTTTAGGTATAAATATTATATGAAATAATATATGCTATACATATTTCCATTAATTTTATTTGGAGGTTGTTTAAGTACGGAGAAAATTAAAAATTACATAAAAGCATAATAAATGCCACAAAAACAGTTAACTAACACCAAAGAAAGTATTTATCTAAATACTCGTTAAAATTGACAATAACTGTTTAGGCATACCTAAAATTCATCAAAGTTATAGAAATAAAAATTGTTATAAAATACATAGCCAATTTAAGATTAGCTAAAAGATTATCTTAAAATTATGCAGAACAGATATTTATTATTCAAAAAATTTAATGAATGGAGGAATTTAAATGTATGAAGAAGAATACATAAAAATCTTGAAAATTCTTTATGAACTAGAGAAACAAGAACCAGGAATTCCTGTTAGCAGTGATAACCTAAAATTGCAATTAGATATGACATATCCTAATTTATTATCAAATTTTAAATATCTAAATGCAGAGGGTTATATAGAACTTAAAGAATTTTATGGTGATGACTTTGAAGCAAAAATCACTAATCATGGGATAGAAACTGTAAAAAACACGGTTGATGATTAGCACTACATGAATAATGAACCTTGAATGTGGAGATCTGGGGAGAATTCTAATCAGTAAACATTCAAAATTCTATTTCACTATCTTAATCAATGAACAACCTTTGAATTAATTCTTAATTTTTTAATTTATTCTCATAAACAAACTATCTCAAGATAATATTAAATTTTGCAAGAAAAATAGAATTTCAGATAGAAAATTAGTTTGGAATCAGAGCAATCTTTAATCACAAAATCATATAGCATACACTATGTATCCTATATGAAGAACAAGCAACCCCATCAAAAGTTCAAGTTTCATTCTTTGACAACCCATTCGAAGACCAATAATGATTTAGAAGCGTTCCTAACTGAATAAATTAACAATGGTAGCAGTATCTGGCTTGGATAATCAAAATTTTTTAATATAATCAAGGAATGATATTTCATGAAAAAATCTGAAGTAGAGGATGTTAAAAGTGGTGCATGCAATAATTTAAATTTTCGGAAAATATCAGAAGTGAACAAAAAAAAATTCATTATTAACAATGATAAATTGTATATAGTTCTCCACCCATTATAATTAATAGAGTATGGAAATCTCACTTTTAAATTTATTATTTTTGCCAAAAGGTATATCGCTTTATTTTTTTGTGAAAAAAAGTAATATATCCCTGCTCGCA
>PMGM01000034.1 GCA_003158115.1 Methanobacterium sp. | reverse complement strand
CAGACCATTGTTGAAGGACCAGGACATATTCCACTTAAAGAAATAGCAACCAATGTAATGATACAGAAAAAACTATGTAAAAACGCACCATTTTACATGCTTGGACCAATTGTAACAGACATAGCCCCAGCATATGACCATATAGTCTCATCAATAGGAGCAGCACAATCAGCTTCAGCAGGAGCAGACTTCATATGNNGCAGAACACCTTGCACTTCCTGGACCAGAAGATGTGAAAGAAGGATTAATAGCAAGCAGAATCGGAGCTTACGTTGGTGACATGGCAAAAGGAATACACAATGGGGAATTGGATCTTGTAATGGCAAATGCACGTAAAAAACTCGATTGGGAAGGTCAATATGCAGCTGCAATTTGTCCTGCAGACGCCCGTGCAATAAGGGATGCAAAACCACCAGAAGATCCTGACACATGTACCATGTGCGGAAGTTACTGTGCAGTAAAACTGGTAAATGAATGGTTAGACGATGCAAGTCAAGATGTATTCGACTAATCCATAAAATTTTTTTACCTATCTAAAGAAAAAAATCATTATATAATAAATCCAATTTTATTGGATCAATATTTTTTTTATTTTAATTATCATAAGATACTTCTAATTTGAAATAATAATATCTTTAATAGAATTGAAACTAATATTTCAAATATTAAATTTAGTTCATTTCTAAGGATTGGAAATAACTATAATTAATTCTTAATATTCTTAAAAACTATCTTAAAATCTATCATAATCAAAGGTGATATTATTGAAACACTGGATCGAAAGGATCGCAGACGATTTAAATGAAAAAGATGTCCCAGAGGATGTTATTGCTAGTGGAACATCCATATCAGGTTCTATACATATTGGAAATTCATGCGACATATTCATAGCCAATGCTGTGACAAAGGCTTTAAAAAAGCAGGGCAATAAATCCAGAACCATCTGGATAGCAGATGACCATGACCCGCTACGAAAAGTCCCTTACCCTCTTCCAAAGTCCTATGAGAAATATCTTGGAATACCATATTCAAATATACCATGTCCTGAGGATTGCTGTTCAAACTTCGTTGAACATTTTGAAAAACCACTCCTAAGTATTCTCGAGAAATTTGGTATCGAATTAGAAGTTTTTTCTGGTGCTGAAATGTACAAAAAGGGAATTTATGATGATTATATAAGAATTGCCCTTGAAAAGGCACCTGAAATTATAGAAATATTCAATAAATTCAGAGAACATCCTTTAAAAGATAATTGGCTTCCTTATAATCCCATATGTGATGAATGTGGACGAGTAAACACCACCTATGCCCATGGTTTCGAAGGGGATATTGTTAATTATAGCTGTAAATGTGGACATAAAGGCCAAATGGATATAAAATCAGGAAATGGAAAATTAACATGGCGTGTTGAATGGGCTGCAAGATGGAAAATATTTGGAATCACATGTGAACCATTTGGCAAGGATCATGCAGCAAGCGGAGGATCCTACGATGTGAGCAAAATAATCTCAAAGGAGATTTACGATTATGAAGCTCCTTACCCTATTCCTTACGAGTGGATTACCCTTAAAGGGGAGGCAATGTCCAAATCTCATGGTGTATTCTTCACACCGGGACAGTGGCTTGAAATTGCCGAACCTGAAACATTGAATTACTTTATATTCAAAAGCAAACCACTAAAACATCAAGATTTTAACCCGTCAATGCCATTCTTAGATTTCATAGAGCAATATGATCGTGTTGAACGTATATATTATGGGGCTGAAGAAGCATCCTCAGAAAAAGAGGAAGAAAAACTCAAAAAAATATATGAAGCATCCCAGATTGAAATTTCAGAATCCATGCCATTTCAGCCATCATATAGATTCATGACAGTTGCATATCAAATTGCAGGCTATGATCCCAAAAAGGTTTATGCCATTCTTAAAAAGGATTCACAACTACCAAAAAGCATGAAAGATAAAAGTTTCAGTGATCTTGATGTGAAAGATATTGATAGATTGAATAGAAGATTATCCCATGTAAAAAATTGGCTCGACCTTTATGCACCTGAATTTGTGAAGTTTCAAGTTCAGAAAAAACTTCCAAGAGTTGAAATTAATGAACTGCAAAAAGAATTCCTTTTGAAAGTGGCAGATATCCTTGAAAATGGTGATTATACTCCTCAAGAACTCCACGATGAAATGTACACCGTTATTCATGAACTAGATATGAAACCTCAAAAGGCTTTCATGGCCATTTACAAGGTTATTACAGGTAAAAAACAAGGGCCAAGGGCTGCTTCTTTTGTACTTTCCCTCGATAAGGATCTTGTTATTAAAAGGTTCAGGATGGAAGAGTAAATCTTCCTTCATTATTTTGATAAATTTAAAGGATCATATCTATGAATGTTAAAGTGATTGAAAAGGATTTAATGGATCCATTGGCCGAAATTAGTGAAGTTAATATTGATTTAAATAGTATTCCACATGATTTTGAGTATGTTACCCTATTGGATAACACCAAACCCGGAGCAGATGTTGTATTGGAATTTATCGAAGAAAATTTGGGCAACAGAAAATTTAATTGGGTTAAAAAGCCAGCAGGAGCTCCTGCAACAATTAAACAGCTTGAAATAGCAGCAGAATCTGAAATTGTTTTTCTTGCTCTTGGTGACTGTGGTTCTTGCTCCAGTTGGGTTATACTCGATGCTATACGTCTTGAAAAAATGGGAATACCAACTGTTTCGATATGTTCAGACAGGTTTTCACTCTTTGCGCATGAATTTGCTAAATCTCATGGAGCTCAAAAACTTAAAATTTTAAGTGTTGAGCATCCTATAGCAGGAATTTCAAAGGAAGAAATTGTTAAGAAAACACTTGAAATTCTTCCTTCACTTCGATACATCCTACAAATACCATGAAAGTGAAAACATGACAGATGACTCCAAATTTACCAAAACATCTGAGAATTGTGGCTGCCTAGTGGAAGATTTGATAAACACTAAAAAAACTGATTCTAGACTCTGTGAGGTAAAACCTAATGATATCGAAGTTTTTATAGATCCTGATCCTGAAAAAACTAGTTATGATTTTTATATTCGTAGATTGACAGATGGGCTTCCCATAATCCCTCCAACAAAAACTAGGGTGATGAAGTTTTTAAATTATACTGATAGAACTCCTGATGAAATTCTAACAGTTTTACCACCTCAACAGGGAAAAGCAGTAATAGAAAAAATTGCTGTGAACTCTGTAATGGCAGGTTGTCTGCCACAATTTATGCCAATAATACAGCATACCATAAACGCTATTTCAATCGAGAAATTCAATTTAACAAGTATTAACGCTACAACACATCCAGTAGGAATCTGTATGATACTCAATGGGCCCATTTCGAATGAGATTGGTGCTTCGAGTAGTGCCGGTTGTCTTGGTCCGGGTAATATTGCAAACGCCACTATTGGACGGGCCCTACGTTTATGTCTTATAAATATTGCAGGAGCAGTTCCCGGAGTAGGAGATCATGCCACAATGGGATCACCTGCAAAGTATAGTTATACGTTTGCAGAATCAGAATCTGAAAGCCCTTGGGAACCTCTGCATGTTGAAAGAGGATTTGAACCATTTACAAGTACAACAACTGTAATAGCTGTTGAGGCACCACATAATGTAAATGATCACAGGAGCAAACATGCTGAAGATCTGTTAGAAACCATTTCATATACACTTTCCACTCCAGGATGCAATAATAGCCATGTTCCTGGAGAAATATTAGTGATCATAAGCCCAGAACATGCACAAACAATTGCACGGGATGGTTGGGATAAAAGGGATATTAAAAACTATTTACATGAAAATTCTGTTGTTCCTGTAGAATTGGGGGATAGAGGTGGTAGAAAACTTGATAAAAAATGGATTGTAGGTGATGATGTACACATAACACGTTCACCAAATGATGTGGTTGTGGTTGTGGCAGGTGGATCAGGAAGGCATACAATGATAGCACATAGCTTTGGAACTTCTTCAGAATCTGTGACAATGCCCATACTGTATAAAGATGGAACTCCTGTACAGTCAGTACAAGATTTTAAAACAAAAATTAAAAAATAATTTAAATTATTTTTGAAAAGTTTAAATATCTAATTCAGAGAAGTTTAATTTAGTTAATATTCTTTTATATTTGAATTATAAAAAAAATAGCTAATTATTAAAGTTTTTTTGGTATTAACTTTCTGGTTGCTCTTTCTAACACAGCCATTCTGAGCATCTCATTCCAGTTTTTGAATTCTGTATTTTTGATAATATACTCATTCCATTCATTAGAGTTTGAAACATCCTTAAATTCTAATTCATTTTCTATTTTAAATTCACTTGATTTAATCATCATATCAAAACTTGAGAATTTCGTGTGTTTTTCCACAAAAATTGGTATTAAAAGTTCTTTTTTGATGTAATCAAGGTTAATATCTGTTAATCTAAATTTATCTCCCTTCATAATATCAATATTTTTATGGAGGTCATCCATCCTCTTTCTTAATTTCAATTCATCAGCTTCAGATTTCATCTTAACCTATCCCCCATGGTTACTGAATAAAACTTTGAAAATTAAAAAAATAAAATTATGATATAAAAAAAATATTTATAGAGGTATTAAAACCTCTTTCTGTCCATTAATTCCCTCATTTTTCCAGGATTCCAGCCACCTGATGCGGATCTGGATCTTCCTACTTGTTGTACATATCCTGTTATACGATCGTACCATTCAACTTCTGTTTCTTCACCGCAAGTTCCACATTTAGTTTGAAGACCTTTCATTAGTGTTTTACATTTGATACAGAAGCTGAGTGCAGAACTGTATGCCCAAAATCCGATATCAGAGTTATTTGCAATTTTATTTGTAAGGCTCATTAGTGAATCTGGGTCTGAATAGGATTCACCCATAAATGCATGGAATATATGACCTCCAAGTGTTAGTGGGTGGAATTTTTCTTCGATCTTGATCTTCTCGGGTAAAAGAACATCTGAATTTACAGGTACATGCGAAGAGTTGGTGTAGTAAGAAGCGGTATCGTCACCTTGTAATATGGCTTTGTCACCATATTTTTCCTTATCCAACATTCCAAATCTGTAGGCTGTAGATTCCGCTGGTGTCTGGAGTACGCTCCATCTGAGACCTGTTTCTTCTGTGAGCTCTGCAGTTCTTTTATTCATGTACTTTATTACTTCCAATCCGAATTTTCTTGCATCAGGATCTTCTATTCCTTCTCCACAGTGGGCCATTAGCATTTCATTCAATCCAACAAATCCAAATGAAAGTGTTGCATTGTTAATCCTGTAATATCTGTCTCCTTCTGCTTCTTGTGTAAGGAATGGTAAAAGGTTGTAGTTGTCCAGACAGTTCATAGCCTGTTCCCTTCGAAGCATTAAAACTTCTTCTCCAAGGTGCATATTAGTATCGAGATAGTCAAAGATATCATTGTCATCCCTTGAATTGTATGCTATTCTTGGAAGGTTAAGTGTGACATATGCAAGGTTTCCTGTCCTGAAACAATCCTGTTCCCAGTCCCCTGTCCAGTTGTCGTTAAGTGATGTTCTGCAGCCCATGTAGTTAGCCATATCCCCCCTGTAACTTGGGAGCATGTTAACAAAGTAAGATGAACCGTATTTGGCTGATAGCTCATGTACACGTCTAACATCTTCTTCAAATTCATCATTCATCATTTCTTTCCTTAAAGCATAAATTGTGTTTGGGAAGAGATGAGGTTTACCATCGGAATCACCGTCAAGCAATGTTTCGGTAAAAGCACGCTGTAAAATTCTAGTTTCGTCCTCGAAATCTCCATAAACCCCTACAAGTTTGCCCTTTGGACCATATGCTGGTACATCTTCAAGGAATTTTGGAACTGTAAATTCAAGGTTTATGGATGTAAACGGAACCTGTGATCCCCTAGCAGCGTATGCCATGTTCAAATTATATATGAACATCTGAACCGACTGTTTAACCTTTTCATACGATAATCCTGCGGCAAATGGAGCCACAAAAACATTCCAGAGGCTCATTGACTGGCCACCGCTCATGTTCTGCTGAGCAGCTAACATTATTTCTCCAGAATGGTTCATAAGGGTTTCAATATGATTTGGAGGTCCTGCTACAGACGTATGATCGCCAGTACCATCAACCTTTAGACCGTGTTTTATGAAGAGACGTAGATCATGCTGCAAACAGTTTAATGGTCTTCCAGCAAAAAATTCCAAATCATGGATATGAATATCTCCACCTAAATGAGCATCTGCAAGTTCATTTGGAAGAATCCGCAGTAAAGCGTATTGTTTTAATGCTTCATCAGCAACGTACTTATGCACAGTCTCAGGATTGTGGATCATGTTTGCATTATCACGAGATCCATTTCGTATGAGGTTGGTAATGTTATAAACTGGTATACCTAACCTAGTGTATCTTTTACGCAGTGTTTCCAGACCGTGTTCAACCAGCTTTGTGTTAACAATCTCCCTTATCATTGGAGCTGTTAAGTAGTCTACATCAAGTTTTTTAAGCTCTTTCCATGTTTCATTAGCTATTCTTCGAGCTAGCTCACCAGATGCATCAGTTTCCACGATCAGGGTTTTCTCTATTTTCCTTTGATCGAAGGTTTCTATTGTATCTCTGGAAGTTCTGACCCTAAGATTATTAGAGGACAGATACTTGTCGGCAACTTTCCGGTCTACTCTTGTTAAACAGTCATATACCAACATTCTTATTTCAGCGGTTGATACACCGTCATAAGCCGCCTTTGCAACGTACGATGATATTTTCTCTGCAGCCCATAGTGGTGAACCCACCATAAGACATGATTTAACAATTTTCTCGTGTGAGAACCTTTCATATATCCCGTTATTTTTTATGACACATGTCTGTGCCTTTGTTGGAAGAGCAGCAATAATCCGTTCTTCCATTTCAATATCCTCCTTCATTGGCAACACCTGTATTTTATATTAATTTTTATGACTTTTAAAATATTCTTTTTTTGAACAGTCTTGCTGCAGTTAGTTAACAAGTTTGAAATCCTCATCGAAAAAGTTGTTCGGGGATTTGCTATTGTTCTTGATAACAATTGACCCTACATTATATTAAAATGTTTGGTATTATACGAATAAATTATTATCACTTCCCTAATACATTTATTATAAAAATACATCCAAAGAACTCTGTTTTGACTTGTCACTTTCGAACAATGAGTTGATACTAGATTCAATTAGTTCTATTCTTTGAACAAGATAATTGTCTATTGGATACCTTTGAGATAAATCTTTAGAGATTTCTAGGTACTTAACAACCGATCCCTTTGATATGCTGAGTATAAGGTTACTTCCACATACACAATCACCTGAAAGTGGTATTCTCCTGTACTTCTTGTTACATTTGGTGCATCTTACCTTCTGTCTTGAAAATGCCCTGCTATTACCCGCCATGTCTGGTAGGAAATGTGACATCAAAACACCTTCAACAACTCCTTTCTGGTCAACGGCCCTTATCATCTCTGCAATTTTTATCTGACCATCTACTTTTTCTTTCATGGTCCCTAGCATCTTGTAAAGGCAAAGTTTTGGTCCACTATGGATACTTGAAGTGTCATGGGAAAAGATAAGACCTTGATATTGATCCTCAGTACCTAATCTGTTTTTAACATTATCAACAAGATCTAGCACATCTGATGGTTTTGCAAATTCTAAGGTTTTCTCATAGAGTTCGAGTGGAATTACTTCCATGGCATCGATATTATGGGATTCGTCATCGATCTCTTCTGGATCAATTCTTGAAGATAAAACCAATGGAGCATCCATTCTACCTCCCCTTGTGCTTGGTAGATATACTTTGGAAAAATTTAATAATGCATCCAATAAAAGCATTATAGAATCTTCATCACTATCACAGTTCCTTCTCTTGGCTGAATGGAAGTATGGATGAGCATAACAGCATGCAGCTTTAGTAAATCCAACAATTCTACCTAGAACCCCTGCAGAAGTATGCGGAGCAAGTCCAACAATCAGCTGTCCAATAAGCTCTTCCTTAGAAACTACATTATAAAATCTTTCAAGGCCATAGAAATCCTCTAAAAGATCATCAACAAAATGGGATACCCTCATAAGATATTCTGCACAATTTTCAGATATAACTACATCTTGAATTTTGATCTCAACCATCTGCTCATTATCATTGATTTCATCACCATGAATATCATTGGTGTAACCGAGCTCTTTGAGTTGCTGATGAGTAACTCCTATTTCACGTGGTATAAAATGTGTCAAAGGAAGATTGGTTGAATCATGTCTAATTGTGGCATCTTTAAAAGTAAAAACACCATTTTTAGAACGAAGAATTCCCTTCTCAAGAGGTTCGGGAAATTTATCTTCAGATATCATACCAATAACCCCTTTAATTTCATCCATCTTTCTAATCCCAATATTAGCATATGCCTTTTTTAATAAACTTGCTAAATTAATCCTTTTTTTACCAGAACTAGTAGGTACAGTTCTTGCACCACACACAGGACATAATGCTTGCATTGAACCTACACCGCACTCAGTACATTTACACCTAGCAATATCCACACTTATAGTTCCTTTCTTTGCAGCATCAACTATGTTACGCCTGTTACCGCCATTGGTACCTATTGGGAAAAGGGCATGTGGTGCAGGTTTCATCTTTCTTTCTTTCGTTTTTTCAGGTCTTCCAACCCTTGCACCAAGGTATGTTGGTGCTTTGGCCATGATCTTAACCGGTGAAACTTGGTTAATTGCTTCCAAAGTCGTTGAATCATCATCAAACTTAAGTGGTTTTGTCAGAGTTTTTAAAAGAGCATATGCATGATCATGGGCAATGATCATGTTTCCTTCTTTTACAATATGTGGAATTCCTAAAACTTCTAAAATTCTTTTTTCAGGACCTATCTTAACAGTTAATCCAGATGAAGGATCATCTTCCAATTTATTCCCATCTGATCCAGATAGAATTCCCCTACCATCATTCACATCCATATCAATATCTTTATCGCCAAAATTTTCGTTTAAAAACGTCACAAGCTGGTTTATATCTTGTCTTGTGACATCATGATAAAAGTAAGTGTAATTTGGATGTAATGGTACTCCATACTTTGCTGATAATTCAAATGCAACCCTTGAATTTATTTTCTCGGTTTTTAATGATTTGAGATCCATGTCTCCTACAGAGTAATTATCTGACTTTTCAATGGTCTGCACCCACCATTCCTCACACCAACCTGCTGGAAGTAAAACATGGTTATTTCTTAAAAATTCACCAAAAGGAACTAGCATATCCCCTAAAAAGATGATCTCATCCACTTGATGTTTAATTTTTCTCCCCTGTTGTTCTGATTCGACTCTAATGACACTACCATCTTTCATCTTAACAACTGGGCCTTCTATACTATCGACAGGGACAACACAGTTACCTTTTCCTGGCCTCTCTATCTTCATCTGGGTACCAACAGCCAGAAATTCTACTATTTCCATAGTTGCAGGGTGTATTCCCATGGCAGCAAGTCCAGCATTTCTCGATCTACCATATCTTAATCTGAAACCGCCCTTAGCTTGAGGATAAGCCAATACAGGTCTGCCTCCAATTATATCCCTCATATACTTATCATCAACTTTCGCGGTATCATCATCACTTTTTGAATCTGAAGGCTTTGAAAAGTCTGCTAACCATTCCCATCCATCAATCTTCAATTTTTTTGCATATTTCAGTACCTTTGGGGCTTTTTGTATAACTCCCTCAGCAATAGCAAGTAAAGCACCACCCCGAATGTTATTGGTCTCAACACGTTCTAAATCACGATGTGATACTTCAATCTTATCTGTTGGTTCACCAGTAACCTCTACAGGAATGTTTTTGGCTGCAATTCTTACTTCGTCGGGTTTTGGTGAGTACTGCAGATTGGTTACCTCTGATTCATACAGTTCCACTTCCTCTACATATCTTTCTATCTCAGTATCTATTGGTTTATATTTATCAAGACCTAATGCAATTCTTATATAATCACCAATCAATACTGCAAGAGCTGATGCTGTTCCACCTGCACTCCTAATAGGTCCAGCAAAGTACACTGCAAGGTACCATCCACTATCAAAATTTCTCTTAATTTTGATTTTGGCAATCCCCTCTAAAGGTGCAGCTACAACTCCCTCAGTTAAAATTGCTAGGGCGGTTCTTATTGCCTGGTCAGACTTCTGCTCCCTGACTTCTAAACTGTCATCCTTACCTTCAACGTCAGTTTTAGTTACTATTTCTTTTGCAATTTGGAATGCAACTTCCTCACGAGAAATATCATCTTCTAATTCCTTTATCCTAGCCGCAACTCCTTTAGGCCCAACAAGTCCTTCTACACGCTCTGCAAGATCCTTTGCAAGAGGTATTTCAGGTTCAAGCTCAATATCATGACCCTTAAGTCTTGCTTGTTTTGCTATTTCATACAGCTTCAATGTTTCTTCTTCCAAAACCTCGAAATATCCCATAATTATTCCCTTTTCCTTTTATTATTTGAATTTAAATGAAATTAATAAGAAATATCCTAAATATTTAATTAAATCCCTTATCCAATTATAATTCTCTGTATTATCCTATGAACAAAACAACATTTAAGCTTTGCTTAAAACCTTTAACATTAATTTAAACTCGATTAAACTGATATAATACCATTAAACAGCATATAATGAATTATAATATATCATTATTCAAAAAAAACTTGTTAAATCTTTACAAAATTTTATAGAATCCATATTCAATCTTTAAAATACATAGCCATTTATTTAGTTATGCCTTTATGTGAGAATCCCCTTGAACATCTTTTAACTCACATATTTTATATTGGATTACATAACCATTAACCATTGGCATTTTCATAAATGGTATTATAAGATAATATTAAAAGTATAAAAACCAGTAATGATATAAAGTTTAAAATCAATACGATTCAAACATAGTAAATATAACAGGATGATATTAAATTTTCAAATTAATCTTTAAATGGTGATTTATAATGGCAAAAAAGGATAAACAAGTACTACCTCCAAGCGGTGCCGGATTAGTAAGGTACTTCGAAGAAGAAACAAAGGGACCTAAACTTACACCGGAACAGGTAGTTATTATGACTGTTGTTCTTGCAGTCTTCTGTATAGCACTACGGTATACTTATTCAGGATAAGTTTTTTGAATTATTAATTTTAAAAAATAAAATCTCATATTTTTATAATATTTTTTTATATATATCATGAATATTTTTAAGGAGTATTAACATGGCTATCCACCCAATAGAGTACAGATACGGAACAGAAGAAATGAGAAATATCTGGGAAACAGATAATAAACTTCAAAAAATGCTTGAAGTCGAAGCCGCACTTTCAGAAGCCGAAGCTCAGCTGAATATAATTCCCAAAGATGCTGCAGCTGAAATTAAATCTAAAGCAAGTATAAAATTTGTGACATCAAAAAGGGTATCTGAAATTGAAGCCGAAACTAACCATGATATTGCATCAATAGTCAAAGCACTTGCAGAGGTTTGTAAAAATGATGCTGGAGAATATGTACACTTTGGAGCCACTTCCAACGATATAATAGACACTTCACAATCATTATTATTCAAAGAATCTATTAGTGTATTAAAAAGAAGATTAACAGAACTTCTCAAAATTATACTAGAACTTGCAGATAAAAATAAAAATAATGTATGCATTGGAAGAACACATGGACAACACGCACTTCCAACAACATACGGAATGAAATTTGCAATCTGGGCAGATGAACTACACAGACAAATTAACAGACTAGATCAATGTAGTGAAAGACTCTGTGTGGGAATGATGACCGGAGCAGTAGGAACCACTGCTGCTCTCGGAATAGAAGGATTAGCTGTTCATAAGAATGTTTCAAAATTACTCGGCCTTAAACCCGTTTTAATATCAAATCAAGTTGTTCAAAGGGATGCTCATGCAGAGTTTATAATGGATCTTGCTAACATTGCAAGTACACTAGAAAAAATGGCATTAGAGATAAGAAATCTCCAAAGAACAGAACTAGATGAGGTAGGTGAAAGTTTTGACCCTCGAAAACAGGTCGGTTCAAGTACAATGCCTCATAAAATGAACCCAATTACTGCCGAAAGAATATGTGGTATTTCCAGAGTTATAAGAGCATATGTAGCTCCAGCACTTCAAAACAACCCATTATGGCATGAAAGAGATCTGACCAACTCGTCTTGTGAAAGGATCATACTTCCCGAATCTTGTATGCTTACAGATTACATAATAAAACTCAGTCTGAAACTCTTCAACAACCTAGTTTTCAAGCCTGAAAATATCGAAAGAAACCTAAACCTAAGCCATGGATTAATAATGGCTGAAAGAGTGATGGCCGAACTAACAAGAAAGGGTGTTGGAAGACAAACTGCATATGCACTTGTAAGAGTATGTGCATTAGATGCCAATGAAAAAGGAAATGGTTTAAAAGAAGTTATATCTTCAAGTACAGAGGTAACCAAATATCTTTCATTTGAAGAAATCGAAGAGATAATGGATCCTCACACCTACATAGGATCTGCTGTTCAGATGGTTGATAATTTGTTAGCCGAATCAAAAGAGTGGTTCTAAAAATTAAATTATTTTAAATATCTTAATTTTTTTTTTATAAACTTCTATTTTTAGATATTAGCTTAATTTAATGTAATATTATTTTTAATTTTTTATTATCATTTATCAAATATTGTAATTGTAACATAGACAATTCATGATTATCTAATGTCTGTTTAAACTCTAAATAACCTATTTAATCTAAAATTTCAATATTCTGTTTCAATTCATTTAATTGTCATTTTATACATGAATTACACCCAAAGAAAAAAATTAATATAGATGAGGAATATAAAAAAGAGTATTAATAATAACGAGGTGAAAAAATGGTTGATATTAAAGAAATAAAATCTATCGAATTAGTGCCTTTCACATTGATGACATCTTCGATAAGTGCCATTGTAGCTCTCATATATGCGATTTTACTATTGATTGCATTGGCAGTAGCATCAGTATTTGTTCCAACAGCTGGACTGGCATTAGCAAGTCTAGGTTTGTCTCTAATAGTTCTTTATCCAATTATAACCTTCTTTGTATATGTTATGACTTCATTCGTAACAGCACTCATTTATAATATGCTCGTGTCAAGGTTAGGCGGTATAAAATTAGGACTTGAAGGAGACGAAGTTAAAAATATACCCGTTGTACCATTTGCATTAATATTAGCAGGTGTTATGGCCGTATGGGCATTTATAATAGGTCTGGTATTAGCAGCAATTATTGTACCATTTACCACAGCATTAAGTACATTAATTCCAATTTTATCCAATATAGCAGCTAACGCAACAAATATAACTCCAACTACCCTTCCTACAGGATCAGCTATGGGAACAGGAGGCGTTTTACTTGCAATTTTGTTAATCATAGGTTTACCAATATTTGTGTTTGTAGCCGGATTCATTGGACATGCTCTTGCAGCAATATTCTACAATTTCATAATACCTAAAGTAGGTGGAATTAGATTAATGTTCGCACCAACTGGAACTGTACAGGAAATAACATCCATACCTGTAGTTGCAGCATCACTGGCACTTGCATCAGTCGCTCTAATATTTGGTATTATACAAGGGATTATCGGCCTCATAAATGGAGTTATAGCTGGAAGTGCAGGGATGGCTATTGCAAGCCTCGTAAGTAATATAATACTAAATTTTGTTGGAGTATTCATCATGGTTGCAATTATAACCTTGATCTACAACTACCTAGCACCTAGAATCGGCGGAATTCAGTTAGGACTTAAATAAAGGTTTTAAACTTTTCCCATATTTTTTTTTGAATACAAAAGTTACTGAGATTAACTTATTAACTGAAAAATTTTTATACCCACAAATTAAAGTTTTAACTATGGAATCAAAAATCATTAAATGCAGAAAAATTTCCAAAGGCTACGCAGAAGGTGAAGTCATATTAACAAAAGATCCATTAAGCTTCCTTGGAGGAGTTAATCCAAAAAAGGGTATTGTTATAGATTCAAAACATGAACTTTATAACAAAAATATAGCAGGTAAAGTGCTATTCATACCATCTGGAAAGGGATCAACAGTTGGTTCGTATGTCTTATACCAAATGGCCAAAAATAAAACTGCACCCCTAGCTATTGTGGCACTCGAAGCAGAGCCAATAATAGCAACAGGAGCAATAATGGCAGGAATTCCAATGGTAGACAGACCTGAAGAAGAAATTTTAGATTTAGTGCACAATGGAGATATTGTAGCTGTTGATGCAGATTCTGGTTTTATAAAAATATTGAAAACAAGTTAAATAATCAGAATGTGTTTATTTTAATTAAATACTAAAAAAATGTTCAAATTATGTATATTTCAAAAGTATTAAATAGAATTAATGGAATTCTATCTTCACTGATTCCTTTTCTCTTACTGAAAGTCCAATTACTCCCCCTATAGCACCAAACAATCCACCAATAATAACAGTGACAAAAGTGATGAATAATCCTGTGATCAGTGTAATTGTACCTGCTACAGCTCCAATCTGTGTAAATATGAGACCTATAATTGCACTTAATGCACCAAATCCTAAAATAAAAATTAATCCAATAACAAGACCACCTATTACTCCTGCTACCGCACCATCAGCAGCTCCTCCTGTTGGATTACCTATAAAACCTATATTCTCTCGTGATAGATAGGTAGCCATGAAACCACCTATTACAGGACCTAAAAAGAAGAGAGGGAATAAAACAAGTGTTAATACCATGGTCAAAACTGCATTTACAAGTGCGCCTATTCCAATAGCTTTCCAATCAGTCATTCTATCACCCATTTAATTTATTGTTGTTCAGATTGATCTTCTAATTCCATATCAGATCTTTTATACGATTTCCCAAATTTAATATTAAGTAAAGTTCCAACTAGACCTCCAAGTGCACCAATAATAATATAAGCTCCAATTATTACTCCGGCACCAATCATTAAAATTCCTGCAATATTTTCTGCAAATCCAGATTTAACATATAGTATCAAAATCTGAACCACACCAGTAAATATTCCAACAATTATTCCTTGAAGTGCTGATTCCACAACTTTTAACCGATTTTTGTTGTTAGCTAAGTACGATGCAATCAGGGCTCCTATTAAAACCCCTATAAATGGCCCTGCTACTGCCACATAACCCAAAGATACAACTAGCACTACTGATATTATTAATCCTATAATAACTGATTTTTTATCTATCATTTTTCTCCTACCAAATTTTACAATCATTTATGATTATCCAATACTTTAAAGTTACTCCTAAGTTAAGTGAACAAAAATAGGATTATGGACCCCTATATTCTATAACTCTCACTTCTGGTTCGTCTTTCACTATTGAACCTATAGCCCCACCAACCGCCATGATTAACATTACCCCTACAAATCCTATTAGGATAATGAAAGAAGTAACAGTAGCTGCAGCGAAACCTACAATCCCCAATATTAATGTTCCAGCTATTAAAAGGAGTAATGAAAATATTAATGCTCCAAAAACTCCTGCAAGAGCACCATTTATTGCCCCATTTATTGCATCCCCACCTACCATGTATCCCACAACCATTCCAGCTAAAAGTAGCCCTAATATTCCGCCCCAAATAGGGATAATTATAGCAAATATGCCTGCAAAAATTATTGAAAGGATAAATCCAAGTATTATAGTTCCCCAGTCAACCATATAACTCCTCCTTTTCTTCTCAATCATAGATTAAAATAATCATTATTAACTACAACATAATAAATCCACTTTGTATTTAATATAATTCATATATCTTAAGATAGGTATTGATACTAATTATTTTATCATAAATTTAAGATTTAATTAAGATTAATAATTTTATTTTAAATTTCTTTCGTATTAATTAAAATTACATTAAGGAAAAAAATCAGAATTATAGTAATATAGAGTTTATTTGAACATAATTATAAAATAAAAAAAGCACATATATAACAATTGTTAATATTAGAAATAGGATGGTGGGACATGTCATACACTTTAATTAATAATGGAACTCTGATAAACGGTACTGGAGGAACTCCAATAAAAAATGCTGCTGTATTAATTGAGGATGATATTATAGTGGCTGTAGGGCCTGAAGGTTCTATTAAAATTCCAGATACAACTGTTTATACTTTAGATGCAAAAGGAGGTTTCATACTACCAGGTTTTATAGATGCTCATGTACATCTCATGACCGAAAGCTTTGGAAGAGAAGAAACCATATACACTCCACTTTCATTATATTTCTATAATGCCATCGAACGTATGGAGCGCACACTTAATGCAGGAGTCACAACTGTAAGAGATGCTGGTCTTGCAGATGTAGGTATTAAGCTTGCTGTAGAAAAGGGGATTATAATTGGTCCGCGAATGCAAATTTCAATATCACCCCTATCAATTACTGGTGGTCATTTTGATTTCATGCTTAATTCAGGATTTGACATTAAACCAATGTATCCGGGATATCCAGATGGAATTGCTGATGGTCCAGAAGAAGTTAGGAAAACTGTTAGAAAAATTATGAGAGCCGGTGCAGGGGTTATTAAAGTTATGGTCACTGGAGGAATTATAAGTGCAAATGATCATCCAGAATATCCACAATTCACACCAGAAGAGTTAGATGTTATTGTTGAGGAGGCAAGATATCGGAAGTTACAAGTCTTTGCTCATGCACATGGAAAGCAGGGATTAATAAATGCTGTTAAGGCTGGGATGAACTCAATAGAACACGGCACTTGTATTGATGATGAATGTATAGGCCTTATGTTATCCAAAGGGACTTATCTGGTTCCCACATTAATAGCTATGAAAATAAACAAAAAACGTGCTCTAGATGAAACATCAGATATCCCAGATTGGAGCCGTGACGATTCCATACGAATGGAAGGGATTCATGAAAATAATATGAAAAAAGCTTACAATGCCGGCGTGAAAATAGTGATGGGCACAGATTCCGGGGTTGTACCTCACGGACGTAACCTTGAGGAGTTGGGGTATTTGGTTGATATTGGGATGGACCCAATGGAAGCTATAATTGCCGGTACTAAAATGGCAGCAGAGAGTCTAGGTTGGGAAGATAAAATAGGTACATTAGAAGAAAATAAGCTAGCAGATCTGGTTATAAGCAAAGATGATCCTTTAAAAGATATAAAATCACTTGGAAATCCAGATAATATATTAATGGTAATGAAAGACGGTAAAATAGTTAAAAATCTCATTTAAGGTTTAAAATATAATTTCAATATTTAGGGAGATTTCATATGGTAGATAAACCCAAAAAGAACGCTAACATAAAAATTTCTGGTATGAACTGTGCATCATGCGCACTCAACGTAGAAAAATCATTGCAAAACCTTGATGGGGTTGATAAAGCCCATGTAAATCTTGGAACTGAAGAAGCGATAATTGAATACGACCCCGCTAAACTTAAACTGCCCAGATTAGAGGAATCGGTTGAAGACGCGGGTTATGAAGTCATAAACGACCAAATAGTCATCAAAATTGGGGATATGAGCTGTGCAATGTGTGTCAAAGCTATTGAAGACGTACTTACTAAGGTAGATGGAGTTAGTCATGTAAACGTTAATTTAGCATCTGAAAAGGCATATGTAACATATAACCCTAAAATGACAGGTATTGGTGATTTTAAAAATGCAATAGTCGATCTTGGTTATCAATACCTTGGAGTTGAAGGTGAAGAAACATCGGATCATGAGGAGGAAATTAGAAGAAAGGATCTAAATGGTAAACGAAACAGAATTTTGGTTGCATTCGGTTTTGGAATTCCACTTATGATAATAATGTTAACCAATATACCAACACCCATTTACACCCCATACTTCCTACTTTTAGTAGCTATACTCCCTTTTATTTATGTAAGTTATCCAATCTTTAACGCAGCTTACCGTTCTCTTAAAAATAAGAATCTTGATATGGATGTAATGTATTCAATGGGTATTGGAGTTGCATTTGTTTCAAGCGTTCTTGGTACGTTCAGTATATTTCTAACACCACAGTTTATATTCTATGAGACTGCTCTGATGCTTGCAGGATTTTTAATGCTTGGACGTTACCTAGAAGCCCGTGCAAAGGGCAGGACATCAACAGCCATAAAAAAATTGGTTGGTATGCAACCAAAAACAGCCACAATTTTTAGAGATGGTGGTGAAGTTAAGATACCTATCGAAGATGTTGAAATTAATGATATAGTCATTGTAAAACCTGGTGAGAAGATTCCAGCAGACGGTGAAGTTGTTTCGGGTGAGAGTTACGTTGATGAATCCGCAATCACCGGCGAACCAATTCCAGTACTCAAAGACAAGGGGAAAAATGTTGTTGGTGGAACCATAAATAAAAATGGTGCATTAAAGTTCAAAGCAGCTAGAATTGGAAAAGATACTGTATTGGCACAGATTATTAATCTTGTTGAATCTGCACAAGGATCTAAACCACCTGTACAGAGAATAGCTGATAAAGCTGTGACTTATTTTATACCAACTATTCTTACCATTGCAATAGTTTCATTCATACTCTGGTACTTTGTTTTTGGAAGCACATTACTATTCGGTGTAACTGTTTTAATATCAATCCTTGTTGTGGCCTGCCCATGTGCACTCGGCCTTGCAACACCTACAGCAGTTACAGTAGGGATAGGAAGAGGTGCGGAATTTGGTATTCTGGTTAAAAATGGGGAAGCATTAGAAATTTCTGAAAAATTAACCACCATACTTTTTGATAAGACAGGAACACTTACCATGGGCAAACCAGAAGTTACAGATATTGTCGCATATGAAATGGAAGAAACCGAAGTTCTAAAATATGCTGCAAGTGTAGAAGCTAGTTCAGAGCACCCCCTTGCCGATGCAATAGTTCAAAAAGCTAAGAAAGAGGGATTAGATCTTCAAAAAATAGATGAATTCAATAGTTTTGGTGGGAAGGGTGTAAAAGCCACAGTCAATGAAAGAGAAATTATAATTGGCAACAGATTACTTTTTTCTGACAAGAATATTGAGATATCAAGTCAAGTAGAAGAGAGTATATTACAACTGGAAAATCAAGGAAAAACTGTGATTTTAATGGGAATTGATGGTAAATTATCATGTATTATTGCTGTTGCAGATACATTGAAAGATAGTACTGTCGATGCAATCAGTGGACTTAAACAAATGGGACTTAAGGTAGCTATGATCACAGGCGACAATGCAAGAACTGCACAGGCAATTGCATCCCAGGTTGGAATTGAAAAGATAATTTCTGAGGTACTTCCTCAAGACAAATCTGAAGAGGTTAAACGTTTACAAAATGAGGGAGAAGTCGTTGCATTTGTTGGAGATGGTATAAATGATGCACCAGCACTCGCACAATCAGATGTCGGAATAGCAATAGGAAGCGGTACTGATATTGCTATTGAAAGTGGAGACATAGTGCTTATCAAAGATGATTTAATGGATTCTGTTGCAGGGATTCAAATATCTAAGAAAGTCATGGGTCGTATAAAACAAAACCTATTCTGGGCCTTTGCTTACAATGTAATATTGATACCCGTAGCTGCTGGAATTCTGTATCATCCTTTCGGTATTACTTTCAGACCGGAATATGCAGGACTAGCAATGGCATTAAGCTCAGTGACAGTTATAAGTCTTTCGTTGATGTTAAAGGGATATATTCCTCCGGCTAAAAAATTAGTGGCAAACAGATCTAAATAAAATTTTATTTTTTTAATACTCATTTCGACATGTTTATATATACATATCGTTAACTAAATACTACAAGCATAAATATTATATTTTAGAGAAGTATTACTTTAGTTAAATAACATAAGAAATGAAAAAAACGTTAAATAGATGTATTTTCGGGGCTTTTTACCAATTCATATTATATTACCAGTAGATCACCAAAAAATTGGAATCATGATAGAGTTGGTTACAAAGCCCCTTGCATCTTTTATTGTAATTAATTTGAATAATCTTATTTAGAAATGATTGTTAATAAAAAGGGTGTAATTCATGAACGATCTTCAACTTGAAATAGAGGATCCAGTTTTATTGGCACAAATAGAAAAAATAATCCCGTTCCATGGGTATCTTAGTACAGGAACATTCGTTGGTCTTGAAATGCTTAATCTTGCCAAAAAATTGTTGGACATAAAAGAAGGTGAACGGATTTACGTAACCTGCGAAACTAAAAATGTATTCCAGATCCATTTCAAATAATCTGTGGATGTACCCTTGGAAACAATGGTTTGAATATCATTGATCATGGAAAGATGGCAGTAACTGTTAATAAACAGGAAATCCCGGTGAAACTGTTAAAGGTATTCGAATTGTAGTTGACCTCGAAAAAACCATTAAGTATCCTTTATTCCATGTATGGTATATGAATGAAGCTAAAATTTCCCATGAAGATGCTATAAATGAACTATTAAAAGAAGATGGTGGTGTTTATAGCTGGTATTTTATAGATTTACGCGTGCCCATAAGATCTAAAAAGAAAATTGCAATTTGCAGTGCCTGTGGTGAATCATTTGTTCAAGATGAAAACGAAATCATCTGCAAATGGTGCAATGATCAGAAATTTTATAATTTTTAATCTAAATGATTTTAAATTATATTATCCTCATCAAATTCCAATGGTATGTTTAAAAATGTTTAATAATGGTAATATTTATCAGTTATAATTAATCACAAGAGATTTATTTTCCTAATTATAATTAATGATCGTGAGTGATTTCAGTTAATAATTTCAAAATATTTAAATAAAAACCTACAGGAGTTTTATTATGATTTATATATCTATGGATGATACTGATAGCCTTGAATCAAGAAATCATCAAAAAGCAGTTATTCCACTGGAAATAAAATATTAATAAACTATAAATGGTAATTAATACTATTAATTTGTTTAATATGATATTGTAGAAAAAATTAAATCACATTAGTGATAGAATATAATTGATCAAAAATTAGATTTTTAATGACTTATCTGGAAGGTGATAACATGGCAGTGGATCCTATATGTAAAATGGATGTAGATGAAAAGAGTGCTAAATGGGTAAGCGAATATAAAGGTAAGAAATATTATTTCTGTGCACCCGGATGCAAAAAACAGTTTGAAAACGATCCTGAAAAGTACGCTGAATAATTATAAATTTTGGAAAAGAATAAAAGAAAGAATTTACTTCTATTTTTTAGAATTTTTTTTAAAGTGTTCCATGTTGGGTACAATATTTTATATAATTTTTTTTATTAATCAATAAACATCTTCTTTCATTACCTCTCGGAGTACAGCTGTTGCATAACAACCCTTTGGAATTGAAAACTCGGTAATAATTCCTTCTGAAGTTTTAACAGCAGATACATCCCATATTTTAAACCTTAAAGCCCTTCTAAGTCCGTGACTTCCCAATCTAGGAGTTTTTGGACATTCAAAATCTTCTAGTTTAATTCCCTCTTCATCAAGAACCTTTTGTTCTAATTCACCCACAACTCCACCTGCAAGTGGTACTTTGGTACCGTATAATGGTGCTGTTGGATGTACTTCAAATTCTTCTATCCGCCTATTTATATCGTTTAGATCAAATTCGTGGACTATGTGTTCTTCGTTATCAATTATTATATCCCCTTCAACATATTTGTTTATTCCAAGTTTTGATCTTTCACTGACTGCTTTATTAAATAGGTAAGACTGATAAGCATGTATAAACATTCTTTTTAAAGGTTTTGGAAGACTTTCAAGGGCTATTCTATACGATTTTTCATCAAGTTCTCCCTTTTTTCTCATTTGTTTAATGAGTTCTCTAAGCATCATCTTTTCATAACGCATTCCTGAAGGCATGCTTTCGTATGCCTCTTCCAATTCACCATCATCATAAAATGATCTGGCAGCTTTAATATGATTCTTCTCCCCATCATAGGGATTTCCTATATATGAATCAACAGCACCTTTTATATCGTTATGAACCAAGAATTCACCTACTCGATGGGTATTTGATCTGTTTTTTCCAAACCTCTGCCATCCAAAGTAATTAGGAACACCAAATATTTCAAGTTGATTTAGAACATTATTTGCTATTTCTACATCGTTTTCTGGATCATCTGTATCTCTGATTAAAATTTTGAATTTGTTACCTATAAGCTGTCCAATTCTAAGCTTCTTCTCGTTCTGTTTGATATCTAAAATTTTTACATTGTACAGTTTATCTTCAAGACCTTCAAGATCAGATGTTTCACTGTTTGAGACACATAACCACTGCTTTGTAAGTGCAGATTTGTCTTTCATGCCCGCAAATCCCATTCTTTTACGACTGATCTTCATCTCTTTTGCAATATCTAACACAACATCGAGTGTGTTCCTTCCAATTTTTTCAATTAAAAGCCATGTATTTGGACCTGTTCCACTTGGAAGATGTTCAGGTATTTCTTCTACATAGAAATCTTCATATTTGGTTCTTATCTTACCTCCGATTCCTTTATCTTCAGTTACATATGTTTCAGCGTTTAACATTGGCTTTTCTCCTATTATTCCTTTATGAAAATGAAATTTTATAATAATTAAGTCTCTAGATGATAAGTACTCCAACAATGGTTTTATAATCGAATTGGATTTGTTGGTATTTCCATATACAATGATATTTAATATTCTTAAATGTTATTCAAGAATATGAAATTATTTTATCTATCATTAGATTCAACGACGGTCCACTAATCGTTTCGGTCTTCCCTTTATACGGTAAAATTCAAGACCCTCTGATTCAGTAAAATCAAACATCATGTGAAAAGTTCCATCGATGTATGCTTGCTGTAGACCAGGCTTATATTTGAGGAAGGTTCTGATAAAGTTGTTCTCAACCATATCTTTGTCACAACTCTTAGGATCCTTACATTCCATTCTAACTTTTAGTGTGCTCTCATCTGCATCACCATATAGAAATGCCTCGTATTCACCAGTGAGACCATCCATATTATCACGTTGGAATACTCCTTGTTCAACATCTACCCTGTTAAATGGGAAACCACCCACCCAAACAGTTTCTGATTCTCTTTGAGGATTCAATATTCGTA
Organism: Methanobacterium sp.; assembly: GCA_003158115.1. Classification (GTDB taxonomy): domain Archaea; phylum Methanobacteriota; class Methanobacteria; order Methanobacteriales; family Methanobacteriaceae; genus Methanobacterium_B. The sequence continues at coordinate 23,497 of PMGM01000034.1, read as the reverse complement.
AATGTGTTCTTCCACATTTGCATTTATCCCTTGTGACAATTACTGTTGTGTCGTCTGTATCGTAGTTAATTAATAGATTTCCTGTTTTCCCACCAACTGGTAAGAGAGTTGTTAGTACTATTCTACCACACTTTCCTTCTTTAACAAAGTTTTCAAGGGTTGGATCGTAAAGGTCCAAATGCAATAGATCCTCCGGTACATGGAGTCCTGCCTTTTTGATGCATTCTCCACACATGGTGCCTTCAGTACTTCCGTATGTGTTGTAAACAGGGATATTCCATACTTCCTCGAGGAAGGTTCGAGATTCCTCTGAAAAACTTTCACCACCAGCTATTAATCTTTTAATACTGGATTCTTTAGGATTCATCCCCTCTGATTCCATTCTTCTTGCAAGGCGCAGAAGTTTGAAAACACTACCAACAATACCTGTTGGCTTATAATTTTTAATAATTCGAACAGGGAATGTGCATTTACCCTCAGGGATTATAGTCATGCCGATTTTTTGAGCTGCTAATGTCATTGTATTGGCCCCAACATTCATGCCATAGGATGCGCAGACAACAACCTTATCACCAGCTCCAAAGTTCTGGGATACAAATGCACGTGCATACTTCTCAGCATACGCCTTCCAATCATCCCATGTTAAGAAAAATGATTTAGGAATTCCACTAGTCCCGCTTGTTTCATGGATAGTGAATACATTTCCCCAAGATGTGGATTTAAATTCAAAATCATTAGTTTCTGGAGGTTGATTTTCTCTGATAACACCGCCTGAAATTATTGGAAGTTCCCTCAGATCCTCGTGGTTATGAACATCATAATAGTTCACACCATTTCTATCGAACCATTTTCTGTAATAGGGAGAATTTTCATAGGCATATTTAACTGTGTAACGTATACGTTCATCAACCAACCCATCTAACTCGTCACGGGGCAAAGTTTCTATATCTTCCCTAAAGTAGGATACCATAATAACCTCCTATTAAGTGTATTATGTTACTCCTTGGATAAAATATGATTTACTAAAGGATGAATATAAAAATAACTTGATCATATTAATGTAAAAATATAATAAAAAAAATTTATTATTTAAATTCCAGAATAATTTTCAACACCCTTTCTGAGTCTTTAAGATCCCTCACTATAAAATCAGCCCCTGCTTTTGCTAGATCTTCCTCTGAAAAGTCTCCAGTTGCGACCCCAATAGTCTTAACACCAACTTTTTGACCGCCTACAATATCTCTAGGCGTATCGCCAATCAGAAATATTTTTCCATTATCCAGCTTTCCAAGAGTTTGTTCTGATGCTTTAATTGCATTTTTAACAAGTCCACTTCTTTTTACAATCTTATCACCAAAACCACCAAAATGGAAATATTTGTTTAATCCTACTTTTTCCAGTTTCAACCATGCAATAGCCTCCATATTGCCGGTTACTAAACCCATAGGAATACCAACCCTTTGAAGATTTTCAAGTAATTCTTTAACTCCTTCTAGTAATTCTAGATCTTGTTTTTGGAGTGCATTCTTATATTTTAGGTACATAATTTCCATACATTGGTCTAATCCGGATTTAATAGTTTTTAAGTCGATATTTTCTTGTAAAAGAGTTTCACATATGATTTTAAGATCGGACATTCCCTGCATGTTCTTTACGGGGGGAGGATTTTTTATCCCATAAACTTCGGATAATGCATTTTTTAGAGCTGTGTAATGAACTGTTGAACCAACAAGTAAGGTTTTATCAATATCAAATAGTACTAATCTATCCATAATATGCCCTCATAATTCGGTTAAAAAATTAAATACAGACCAAAATATCTATTGTTTTGATAGAAGTTCTTCTGATGCATTCTGTGCAGCTTCTAGTATCATATTTTCGTCAAGCGTTAAAAGTTTCCTATTCTTCATGAGGATCTCACCGTTACATATCACTGTATCGACATTACCCCCATTTGCAGAATATACAATATGTGAAATTGGATTTCTGAAAGGTGTGAGTTGAGGGGATCTTGCATCGATAAGAGTAATATCAGCCTTTTTACCCACTTCAATACTACCAATTTGGTCTTCGAGTCCTAATGATTTAGCCCCATTAATCGTAGCCATTTTAAAAACTTCTTCAGCATTTAAAACAGTTGGATCCATTGTTGTTACCTTCTGAAGTAATGCTGTTATTTTCATTTCTTCAAACATGTCCATGTTGTTGTTAGATGCAGGACCATCCGTACCTATTGAAACGCATACATCTTTATTAAGAAGTCCTGAAACTGGAGAAACTCCAGATGACAGTTTCATGTTGCTTGAAGGATTGTGAGAAAGTTTTACTTCACTATGTTTGATTATGTCTATTTCATTTTTGGATAACCACACTGCATGAGCTGCTGTTACTTCGCTTCCTAAAAATCCAAGTTCATCTAAATATTCGAAAGGACGCTTTCCATGTGCTTCTAGAATATCAAAAACTTCTTTTTGAGTTTCAGAAACATGTATATGTATTCTAACCCCATATTTGGAAGCTTTTCTTTTGACTTGACTTAATAATTCTTGTGAACACGTGTAGGGTGAGTGTGGTCCGAATGCGACTTGGATTCTTCCATTTCCAGTGTTATGACATTTTTTAATTATTCTAATGGATTCTTTAAATTCTTGTCTTCTCTTATCCTCATCTCCAAAATCTATCATACCGTGAGATATTATTCCTCTGAGTCCTGCTTCGTCTGCTGCTTTTGCAACATGATCCATGTAGAAGTACATATCATTGAAGCAAGTTGTACCTGATCTGATCATTTCAGCACAGGCAACAAGAGCCCCGGCATAACAGTATTCAGGGTTTAGCTCTGCTTCAACAGGCCATATATAATTGTTTAACCATGTATCAAGTGGCATATCATCGGCTAGGCCCCTCATAAGTGTCATTGAAAGGTGAGTGTGGGTATTGACCAACCCCGGGATTAAAACTTTACCTGAGGCATTTATAACTTCATCGGCATCATTTACACTTAATTTATCGGATATTTCAACAATTTTATCATTTTGTATTAGTAAAGAGCTCTTTTTAATTTCATTTGAAATGATTGTAGCATCTTTTATCAGAATGTTTTTACTTTCCATTTTCACACCAATATATGAATTGAGGGAAGAACATAAATATCTAACAGTTCAAATTTTAGAATATTATCAAATAATTTGTACCAAATCAAGATTTAAACATTTTAATAGGAGGATTTTTAATGCAGATAAGGATAGCATTGCCATCCAAAGGAAGGATCAGCGAACCTGCGGTCAAGCTTCTGGGCAAAGCAGGAATTGGAGTAAAGGATACTGCCAACAGAAGGCTCTTTTCAGAAACCTATGACAATGAAATAAGTGTAATGTTTACAAGAGCTGCTGATATTCCTGAATTCGTTGCAGACGGTGCAGCAGATATTGGGATGACCGGCCTCGATCTTATAGAAGAAAACAGTGCATCGGTTGAAATACTGGAAGATCTGAATTTTGGAAGCGCAAAACTTGTTTTAGCAGTTCCTGATGATTCACCTATCAATAAGCCTGGAGATATTGTAGATGGTTCATTGGTTGCAACTGAATTTCCTAATTTAACCAGAAGATACCTCAAAAACAATGGTATAAACGCCAAAATTGTGGAATTAAGTGGGTCTACAGAGATAGCACCATTTATTGGGGTTGCAGATATAATTGCAGATCTAACCAGTACAGGAACCACTTTAAAAATGAATCATCTCAAGATAATCGATACGATCCTTGAAAGCTCCATAAAACTCATAGCAAATAAAAAAAGTTATAAGGATAATAATGAGAAAATAGAAGCCATTAGAACGGGTATTAAAGGAGTATTAGATGCAGAGGGTAAAAAACTTGTAATGATGAACGTGGAACAAAAATTCTTAGACGAAATAAAAATGGCCATGCCTGGATTAACAGGTCCTACAGTCTCAAACGTACTTTCAAGTAAAGATATTGTTGCAGTACATGCAGTTGTTAATGAAAAGGATGTATTTAACCTTGTAAATCATCTGAAGAAGATAGGTGCACGTGATATTCTAGTGGTACCAATTGAAAGGATAATTTAAGAAAACCTATCAGTTCAAATGAGGTAATTTCTATGAAATTAATCAATTTTAAAACAGGAAATAGAAATAAAATCGGAGTTTTAAAAGGAAAAGAAATTACAGAAATTAACTCTTCAATGATTGAAGCTATAAAATCTCCTAATATTGATAAATTAGAAAGATTAGGATCCTATAATGTTGAAGATGTGAATGTGGGTGTACCAATTTCACCGTCCAAAATAGTTTGTGTCGGTCTAAATTACACTGATCATGCGAAAGAACTTGATATGAATATTCCTGAAGAGCCTATCATATTCATAAAACCTTCAACTGCAGCCATAGGACATTGTGATAATATTATTTATCCAAATAGTTCAGCCCAAGTAGATTATGAAGCAGAACTGGGAATAGTTATTTCAAAAGAAGCACATCATGTTAGTAGCAATGATGCATCGTATTATATTGGTGGTTATACTGTAATAAATGATGTTACAGCTCGTGACTTACAGAGGAAAGATGTTCAATGGACTAGGGCTAAAAGTTTCGATACATTCGCACCTATAGGACCGTGTATTGAAACAGAATTAGATCCTATGGATCAGAATATATCATTGAAACTTAATTCAAAATTGAAACAACAGTCTAACACTAAAAATATGATTTTTGATGTCTATAAACTGGTTGAATTTATATCTGATATTATGACATTAAAAGCAGGAGATATAATCTCCACTGGAACACCGCCAGGTGTCGGGCCAATGAATGTTGGAGATACTGTAGAAGTAGAAGTTGAAGGAATCGGAGTTCTAAAGAACTTTTTAAAACGTGAAAATAAATAATTTAATTTTTTAATTATCCTCTCCAAGGTCTCATTAATAACTGATTGCTTTGTTTAAACCCATCTCCTTCAAAACCATTATAATACATCCTATTAATACTTCTTTTAAGTTTAAATCCCATTTCAAATAGAATATCTACAAGTACATTGTACCTTGAATTGACCTGAATAATTATATCTTCAAATCCATTTAACTCATCGAACTGGAGTATTAATGATTTCAAAATCTCTTTTTGAAGTTTATAATTTTTAATACTACTATCTACAGCTCCCCATACAGTAGGGATCAGATTTTGTGAATATGCTAAAAATCCAGCGGGCTTATCTCCATTGAATACCACTAGAATATCTCCATCCAATGCAAAGGTAACATCTAGATCATTTTTAAAACTTAACCCGTTATAAGAATTATTGGTCCATTTATCAATACCCTTTAAGATGGTATCATACTCTGATTGGGCAATTTCACAGGTATTAGTAACATACAGATCATTTGAATTTATTTTTTTTATCTTAAATTTTCCTGATTTCTGGAATAGATATGAAGGAAATCCTGATGTGAATCCCAATCTTTGATAGAGCCCTACAACATTTCCATTTTCAGGAAGAACTTCCAGACCAATCACATCACAATGTTTAATCAAATAATCTATGCTTTTTGAAATTAAAGCCTTTCCTAATCCCATATTTTGATAACTCTCTATTATCCCGAGTGGCCCCAAATATCCTTCATTGCCCATGGTTTTAGAGTAGTTGTAACCTACAATTTTACTTTCATCCCATAAAACAAAACAACCCTCCGGATCAGATTTCTGAGGGCGCTTAAATTTTCAATTGATCTTGGTTCTAGACGTTTAAATGTTGTTTCATCTATCCTAATAATTTCTTCGAGATCTTCCTCTTTCATGCGTTTTATTTGCAACTTTATTCACCAAAAAAATAATTAAAAAAAGAGATTATGTAATGAAAACATTCATTCTATGTATATGGCAGGTTTGTAGGGCATTGCATTGCGTGATTTACCTTGTGGATCATAGATAGGTTTATCGTAGATAATGACTTGTGCATCTGCTTCTCCTGATAAAAAATCAATTGAATTGTTCAATGTAGAGTACTCGTCGATCTTGCCAATATATTTGATCTTGGTCATTTCTTTTCCTATCTTCTTTGCAAACTCTGCAATTTCCTTTTTATTGTCGTGAACATTTTGTTTAATGGCTTCCTGCATAATTTTTCCAATATCTGGTTTTCCAATTTTATTTGCAATATCGAAAAGTTTCCATTTCCATTCAGGTGCTACATAAACGTGAATTTTTTCTGGTTTAATATTAATAACCTTTTTTATTTCATTAATGTCTTGAGATAATCCATGGACTATTTCTTCACCCTTCTGAACCTTCTCGTCCATGAGTTCAATGTTATATTGAGGCCATTCAGTAGTTGATACTAACCCAGTTCCACAGTGTTTTTCCCATAGCTCTTCACATCCATGGGGCACGAATGGGACCATTAATCGAATCCATATTCCTAAAACATACACCATAACATCTGCAATCTCCCTCATTGCATTTTCATCCTCTGCTTCATGTTCTATTCTATAAAAGAAATGATCAATATCCTTTTTAAAAAGGAAAAATGAGTCTTGAAGGGCTTTTCTTGTTTGAAATCCTTCTAAGGCTTCTGTTGCTTCCTTTATTCTCATATTGACTTGTACAATCATCCATTTGTTTATAGGCTTTTTTACTTGAGGGACTGTTTTATGATCTTCGAGACATATATTGGAGCCATACATCTTTACTACGCGTTCGGAAAATTCAAAGAACCAATCTAATCTTTTGTTTATACCTTTTACTTCATTTTCTCTCCAATCAAAATCCTGCCAAGGCTCTGCAGATGACATCAAGAATAATCTTATTACATCCGAGCCGTAGGTTTCAATTGCATCTTCAAGCATCACTATATTACCCTTTGATGAAGACATTTTATTTCCCTCTAAAAGACCCATTCCAAATACAACTATACCACCTGGCCACTTATCCCTAGGGAATATTGCTGCATGATGGAATATGTGGAATGAAAGGTGGTTACCAACCAGATCCTTGGCCGATAATCTCCAATCTAAGGGATACCAATAATTAAATTCATTTTGCATCTCTTTGGTTAATTCCGGGCTTATATTGTATGAACTTTCTGAATCTGATTTTAATCCTAGAAGTATCTCATCAAAGAACTGATCATTAAGATCTTCGGGATCTATATCCTTCATATACTTTGCAATGGTATAATATGCCATATATATTGTCGAATCGCTTAAAGGTTCTATTAACCAGTCTTTATTCCAAGGTAATAGAGTTCCAAGTCCGATTTTTCTTGAACATGCCCAGTCCTGTAGCCATCCAATATAATATTTGAAGTTCGCCCTTACCTCTTCAGGAATTATTTTCATATCCTCAAGACATTGATAAGTGATTTCCTTCCAATGTTCGTCTGAGTATTTTAAGAACCACTGATCATCTAATATTTTTACCACACATTTAGTTCCACATCTGCAAATAACTGGCCTCTCTGCAAATTCAAAGAGAATATCTCCTTTTTTAGTGTCTAATAATAGTTTGATTATATTATCTCTTGCATCTACAACCTTAAGGCCCTGATATTCTCCAGTATTCTTGTCCATAATACCTTTTGAATGTTCAAGTTTGTATATTTCATTTGTAGCTTCCTTGAGATTTGGATCCTTTTGATTCTTGACATCGAACTTTTTTATCATATCCTCTGCAGGTATCTCCCCGTAACCTTCAAGTTTTATCATACCAATGGCCTGGATTGATTGAACTTCATCCTTTATGTCATATTTTTCAAGTTCTTTTTCATCCTTTTTAAGGTCTATGAGTGCTATTAAATCTGCAGGTGCATGTCCCGGTACAGAGTATACCACACCAGTCCCATATTCTGGATCTACAAATGATGCTGGAAGAATTATGTGTTCAGCTCCAGTTAATGGATTTTTAACTTTTTTACCTATTAAATTTCTGGCATTTATTCCTGATTCTATAGATATGTCTTTTTTCTGGTTGAAAATATTATCATAGGCTTTCTCAGCCATAACCCATTTCTCATTACCCACTTTAACCCGAATATACTCTGATTCAGGGTTTAACCATAGATTTGTGGCTGCAAATAAAGTTTCAGGGCGGAATGTTGCCGCAACTAGATATTCACCTTCTAATTCAAATTTAACAAGTGTGAGTTCGTTTATTCCAACTCCTTCACCTTCTAAAAGATCATGGTCACCCACAGGATTTTCACATTCAGGACAATATTTAACAGGATGCTCCCCTATCCGGACTAAGCCCTTTGATTTTAATTTCCTAAACTGCCATTCAATGAATTTTTGATAATGAGGATCTACAGTCTTAAATTCCCTCCTCCAGTCTATTGTATACCCCATACGTGTCATTACATTATGATATTCCGTGCTGAAATATTCAACAATATAATTAGGATCTGTGAATTTTTCAATTTCTTCTTCAGGAACCTTATGAATATTTTTATAAATATTCATTGTCCATGGATCGTGTCTTTTGATACGCTTGGCTATCCCAACTACTGGTGCGCCTGTTACATGCCATGCCATTGGAAAAAGAACATTATAACCTTGCATTCTTTTAAAACGAGCATAAACATCTGGAACAGTGTAGGTTCTTCCATGTCCAATATGCATCGCGCCACTAGGATATGGATATGCGACTGTCACAAATATTTTCTTTTTATTATTTGGATCCGACTGAAATATATTTGATTCCTGCCATTTTCTCTGCCACTTCTCTTCAACTTTAATGTCCGTCAAATGATCACCCCAGAATAAAATTAAATAATTTTAGTTTAACTAAATATTTCCTGATAAATTGGAATATTCTTGATAATAAATAAATTAATTGAGATAATCTATTAATATATTGTATTAAAACAATCAAAAAATCATCTTATTGATTGTCGGTAATTACCTCTTAGCTGATATTTACACTTTCATTAGAGTAATTCTGTTTCCATCCATTTTAAATAATTTTTTGATCCATCGTTTACAGTTATTTCAAGTATACACGGAGTTTCATAACTATGAACATATTCGACCATCTTAATAACTTCGTCAACAAGTATAGATATGGTTTTAACAACCATTATAGACTCTGAATCTTCCTCAATTTTGCCATTCCACAAATACATCGATTCTACAGAAGGGATTATATTAACACAACATGCTAATTTATTTTCCAAAAGTCTTTTAGCTATTTCTTTAGATTCTAAATTTCCGGAAGTCGTTATATAAACTATAGAATACATTTTATAACACTCACCATCATTGGAGAAATAAAAAAATTTATTCAAGTAATCCTGGAGATTGTGCTGGTTCTGATTTATGCTGAGAATTATTTATCTTCATTTTTATCCTCAAAACCTCATTAATGGGTATTTTAAGTTTTTGTGCTATTTCATTATCATCCAAATTTTTGTCGACCATTAAATATAATATCTTATCTAAAATCTCATATTTTATCCCTAATTCTTCTTCATCTGTTTGACCTGCCCATAAACCCGCTGTTGGAGGCTTTTTGATTATTTCTAGGGGCACTCCTATTTGTGATGCTAATAGCCTAACCTCAGTCTTATAAAGATCTCCAATTGGTAATATATCAACACCACCATCACCATATTTGGTGAAATAACCAACTAGAAGTTCTGTTCTATTTCCAGTACCCACAACAAGTCGATTAAGATCATTAGCATGATAATACAATATCATCATCCTTATCCGGGCTTTAATATTTGCATTTGCAATATCTCTATGATCTAAATTTCCTTTATCTTTAGTATGAATGCAAAGATCAGTGAATGGGGCAATTAGATCATCAACATGAATTATCTCATATTCAATTCCAAGAGCCTCTGCAACGATTACCGCATCTTCAATATCATCTGAAGGTGTTGTAACAGTAGGCATTATAATTCCCAATATCTGATCACTTTTAATAGTTTTAGCACATAGATATGCAGTTGTTGATGAATCCAATCCTCCACTAAGGCCAATAACAACCCCTGATGTTTGTGATTCCTTCATCTTTTCATCAATAAAACTAGATATTAATCCAGCAGTTTTTTCCTGATCTCTTCTTGGAATATTTGTTTCTTCTTGCATTTTTTACCACGGATAGAAGGGTTTCTAATTTTTATATTTACACAATTATTATTAGTTTTTTTACTTAATAAAAATTAATAAGAATTCTTTTGTTATTCAAAATTTGAGATAATTTTAATGATTCTTATAATAATATATAATATAATATAAAATAAGAAGTATAAATTAATATTTTACCCCAAGAGTTATTTGAAGTAAAATTAAATAAAAAGGAAGCAATGAAAAACGGAGTTTTTTATTCAAGTTTAATATGTTATTTAGATAAATTTTATTTAGATATATTGAATATCATGCAAATAGAATAACTTTAAAAATAAACATAACATATCATACAACAAAGTTAAGCGTATTTTAGCTTATTATATTATGAAAATGGAGGCATATTATGGCATTTAAAGACCTTTTTAGATTTAATAAAGGAAAAACTACATTTGTATTTATTGGAGGTAAAGGTGGAGTCGGTAAAACAACCATATCCGCTGCTACAGCTTTATGGTTCTCAAGGCAGGGCAAAAAAACCTTGATTATATCCACAGATCCAGCACACTCCCTATCAGATTCCTACGAGAGAAATATTGGTCACAATCCAACACCAATAGCTGAAAATCTTGAAGCTCTAGAAATAGACCCTGAAATTGCTATGCAAGACTATCAATCTAAAATGAAAGAACAACAAGCAATAAACCCTGGCATGGATATGGGTATGATGCAGGATCAGATGGATATGGCTTCAATGTCACCAGGAATAGATGAAGCAGCAGCATTTGATAAGTTCCTCCAGTACATGACCACAGACGAATATGACATAGTAATATTCGATACAGCACCAACAGGACACACACTCAGATTACTTTCATTCCCTGAAATGATGGATTCTTGGGTTGGTAAAATGATAACTGTAAGGCGCCAAATTGGAAGTATGGCCAAGGCATTCAAAAATATCATGCCTTTCATGGGTGACGAGGAAGAAGAGGACAAAGCTTTAGAGGACATGGAAGAAACTAAAAAGAGGATAAAAGTAGCAAGGGGCATTATGGCAGACCCTATGAGAACATCCTTTAAAACAGTTGTAATACCTGAAGAAATGTCTATTTACGAGTCTGAACGTGCTATGGAAGCACTACATAAGTTCAACATGACCACTGATGGTGTTATTGTGAACCAGATCCAACCTGAAGAAGTTGATTGTGAATTCTGTGCAGCAAGAAGAAAGATTCAGCAGCAGAGACTCAAAACTATCCAGCAAAAATTTGGTGGACAGGTTATTGCTGAGATACCACTACAAAAATATGAAGTGAAAGGAATGGACCGTTTAACAGAGATTGGAGATATCCTATACGGAAATCACATCGAAGAAGTTAAAGCGCTCCCAATGACTTAAATAAGGGTTTTTAAAATCCCTTTATTTTTAATTTTTTTCATTAATTTAATAGATCTTCATTATCCACAAAATTATCTTATTATAACTATTTCTAAGGATTATTTGCAATACAGTATTTACAAAGTGAATGTTCATCTTTTATAAAAATATTTTTTCCAGTACAAAAATAGCAACGTTCACTTTGATAAACTTTTGATCCATTTGAAAAAATAATTCCTTGTGGATGTAAAGGTTTTTTTGTAATATAAGTTAGATATAATGATATTATCTTTATAAAACTCTCTAATTCTTCATCATCGGGTGCATATAAATTAAAATAATGATCTATACTCAGTTTAAACTCTTCTAATTCCTTTTCATCAATTTCAGAATCATATCCTTTAAATTCTCTACTATGATCTCATTAAAATTTTTTAAATTATATTTAAACATAATATCCGTCAAAGAATTATTCTCTTTATCTGATAATTCCAGATTAGACGAAACTTTTGATTGATATTATTTAATATCTCTTTTAAGTTTAAGAAAGAACTTTGAACTTTTAATTTTTATCACTAGAATATTGATTAGTAGATAACTAACACACACATGTAATTAAATTTCTTATTAACTACATCTTTGAGGGTAGTTTTTAATATTCTTTCATCAGGATAGCTTAATTTTTCACAAACATCAATATTTCGGGCTGGATCGATACCATTTTCTAGTAAAAAGTTTGCTAACTCATCTACTGTTTTATTTGGAAGAACTATGGTTGGTTTACCATTCGATAACATTGATATGATTTCATTTGAAATCCCTTTGCCATGCATGGTAATGATGTTGGCATCATCCCATGAGATTTGGAGTTTTGCAGCACATATCTGAACAGAACTTATACCTGGAACAACTTCAACATCAATATTATTAGCTAATTTTAAAATCGGTTTTAAAACGCCTGAAAATCCTGGATCTCCAGTTGAGAGGAGTGTGACTGAGTTACCTTGACATGCTTTGTAAACTGCAAGCTTGAATATTTCCCCCATATTCCCAGCTCCAAGCTCTATTTTCTCATTATTTACATCATCAAACAGTTCAAGTGCCCTTTTACTGCCAATTAGAATATCTGATGATTCAACAACTTTTCTAGCTTTAAATGTTAAATATTCTATGGATCCCGGTCCAATCCCTACTATATGAAGTTTTGACATTTTTAGAGCATACTCCGTTTTAATGAAAACCTTTGAATTTTATCAAGTTATTAAAATTTATATTTTAATAACTATTTTTCTTTTATTATTTAAATCCTTGAAGAATGTGGATCTACATAACAAATTTTGGAATAAATACTTTAATAATTTAAATTGTACATCGAAATTATTATTTAACATGGTCTTTTAAATTAAACTAGAGATTAATTATTATTTTAACAAATTCAGGAAGGATAAAAATGCTTCAAATCGCAGTAACCGGAAAACCAAACGTTGGAAAATCATCTTTTTTTAATTCTGCAACACTTTCAGATGTAGAAGTGGCAAGTTACCCATTCACAACTATAAATGCTAATAAAGCAGTTGCACATGTAGTGACAGAATGTCCATGTGTCGAATTAGAGCTTACTTGTAATCCTCACAATTCAAAGTGTGTTGATGGCAAAAGGTTGATTCCTGTTGAACTTATAGATGTGGCAGGACTTGTACCTGGAGCTCATGAAGGTAGAGGTCTTGGAAATAAGTTTTTAGATGATTTAAGACAAGCTAAAGTATTCATCCACATAATAGATGCTTCAGGATCCACAGATGAAGAGGGAAGACCATGTGAACCTGGAAGCCATGACCCTCTAGAAGATGTGGAATTTTTAGAACATGAAATTACAATGTGGCTTTTTGAGATTTTAAAGAAAAATTGGAACAAAATGATACGAAAAGTTCTGTCAGAAAGGTTAGATCTCGCAAAAGTTATTGCTGAACAGTTAAGTGGAACAGGAATAAAACTGGAAGAAATAATTGAAGCCAAAAAAGTTGTTGATAAAGATTATGATAAATGGGATGATTCAGATATCATAGCAGTTCTTGACGACCTAATTAAAAGATCAAAACCGATGTTAATAGTTGCAAACAAGGCAGATTTACCAACATCCGAAGAAAATATTAAACGTCTTGAAGAAAAATATGGAAATGTTATACCTGCCTCAGCAGAATCAGAACTAGCACTCATACGTGCATCAGAGGCAGGATTGATAAGTTATTTCCCTGGTGACTCTGATTTTCAAGTGATTGAACCAGGAAAACTCAACGAAAACCAAATGAAAGCTTTGAATTATATCAAAGAACATGTTCTTATGAAATATGGGAGTACGGGAGTTCAAGAAGCACTTAATAAAGCAGTGTTTGATATTTTAGATATGATAGTTGTTTTCCCAGTAGAAGATGAACATAAATTATCGGATCAAAAAGGAAATGTTCTGCCAGATGCTCTGCTCATAAAAAAAGGTTCAAATCCCCGTGATATGGCCTATGTAATACATACAGATATAGGTGATACTTTTATGCATGCTTTAGATGCTAGAAGCTGCAGAAGAATTTCTAGTGACCATGAACTAGAAAATCGTGACATAATAAGTATCATATGTAGATAGGAGGCTAAATAACGAAAATATACTATTTAACATTGAAGTATTACCAAATATGACGTAAAATTTACCTATAAAATATTACTTTTTCTAGTTATTTACTGAAAAAATTGGGTTTTAATTATTATACGCAACTATCAGCTATTTGATTGAATATAACTTTTCCGGGTGAATTGATTAAATAAATTCAATTTCCATTTTCAATTATAGATTTAGGTAAGTAATAGACATTGTTTTTTTAGTAAATGTTATGATCAGCACTATTGGCTAATTTAATGTAAAATTTTCTTTAATTTTATAGATATAATCTCTAGGGAATTTTGAATATAATCCGGAAAGGGTGAAGAGTGATTTGATTGTGGATAAATATCCTACAATTCTAATGAATATATCCAGAATATAATTGTAGATATTAAAAAAATATAATATTAATCTTATTTTTCTATTTAATAACCATAAAATGACTTAAAACCTTAATATAAATAATACAAATTTAAGTTTCTATTCCACAAGAAATAAAAATCTATACTTAAATCGTCAGATCATCCCCCCTTGAAAAGTTTGTCTTCATTGGCATGATTTTCTTTGGCTGTCATATTTTCAGGTGTTAGTCGATAAATCGAAACTGCATTTCCATCAAAGGAAGATTTATATTTTTCAATCAGTGTAGCATTTAACTGATGTTTATAAAATCCGGGTGTGTATTTTTCAATAAGGTTCTGGAGAACCAAAGCCGCCTCATCAAAATCAACAACCTTCTCCACCTTTCCAAAAAGCATGACACTCATATATGCTGTGTCTGCATGGCAAGGCATGAAATCTGTCACGGTACCATATTCTTCATAGACTGTAAAACAAACAAGAGGCTCTGATGAAAGGATAGTTTCCTTTTTACCCGACCCCATACCGTGAAAGAATAATGAACCATCATTCCAAACGAAGTTTACTGGAACTGCATATGGAAACTCATCACCATTCATTCCAATTACCCCAATCCTTGACTCTAACAAAAACTTTTCAATTTTCTCTTTATCTCTACAATCTCTTTGCACATATCGAATCTGATTCATAAAATGTAACCGCCTTCTTTTTCCATTCTTTTTAGTTGTGTGAGGAACATATCCATCAATTCATTATCTTGTTTAATATATTCTGGATGTAATAGCAGTTCTTTCTGTGTTTGAACAAAAGTCCCAAGTACCATTTCATCTTGACAGTGATTTAAAAGGTTCTCAATGATCTCCTCGGTGTTTTCCAAATGAAATTGAAACCCAAACACCTTTTTTTTATAAATAAAAGCCTGATGACTGCAAGTATTATTTTTTGCTATGCAAATTGCATCTTCGGGCAGTGTACTGAATGTATCTCCATGCCAGTGAAAAACAGTTGGCTGCTTTGGGAAAAATGAAAATAACGGAGAAGATCTTACCTCCTGGCTTAATGTAATGGGGAACCATCCAATTTCCAGATAAGGATTTTCTGTTACTTTACCTCCTATCACATCTGCAATCAATTGAGCTCCAAGACATATGCCTATAACCACTTTTCCAGAATTTACAGCTTCACGGATGAATAATTTTTCATCTGCAAGCCAAGGATAATTTTTTTCGTCATAAATATTCATTGGGCCGCCCATAACAACCAACCAATCGTAATCTTCATGTTTTGGAACAGTTTCATCATCATAGAAGTGTGTACTTGTTACATTGCAACCATTTTCTTCTGCCCATGTAAGAATATTTCCAGGGTTTTCAAATGGTACATGCTGTAAATAATGAAGTCTCATCTTTACCTCCCAAAAAAAAATAAATTATTTTCCACTCATTATATTAATAAATATTATTGGAATCCATTTAAACAATTGGATATTAACCTAAATCATATCCCCGTAATTTAAATTTGTTGATGTACCATTACTTATGATGCTCTCTCAAATTCACCAAGTACATTGTTTATCTGGATTGGACAGATACAACTCTAAAATTATCACCGGCAGATAGACAGGTTAAAGTCCTTAAATATTACCATACATTAAGGATCCATTCCTTGTTCTTTTTATATTCCATATCTGTGAACAATACATTTGCCATCTCTTCAACAAGCCATATAGCCCCGGCATATCCTACAATAGGATGCCTGTAATATCCCGCCCTGTCGTATACAGGGAACCCTACCCGGAGCATTGGGATATCATTATCAATTGAAGTAAAACGACCTTTTGAATGTCCAATAATCAGATCAAGATCAAGATCCTTAGTTTTAATTCTATTTTCTAATTCCCAAAGATCTGCATTTTGGACAATTTCCATTTCAAATTCAACCTTTTCCTGAAGTTCTATTATACGAGGATCTTTCGAATATTTTTTATTGTCGTCTCCAAGCAATAGTAATACGGGTTTCATTTCCAGATCTAAACAGAATTCAGCAAGGCCTATTACAAGATCGGGATTTCCATATATGGCTACTTTCTTATCTGCAAAAAACATGTGGATAAGATCTGTCATTGTATCGATGGCTATTCCACGTTCACGTACAAGGGATTTTGGGATCGGTTTACCAGTCATTATTTTAATATTAGCTAAAAATGCATCGGTATTTCGAATACCTATCGGTGTCGGTCCAATCACCGCTGGAATTTCAAACTCTTTTTCAAGATAATTGGCTGCCTGACCACCTTCATACCTGTTAAGTGCAATTGTCCCAATGGCATTGGCAGTACTCTTCATGTCTTCAATTGTTGTACTTCCATGAGAAACTGCTTCCCCATCAGGCATAAGTGGAGAATCAAAGCTTTCAATTTCAAAAAGAACAGTTGCATCCACATCCATCTCTGATAAAAGATGTTTAAGAGCTGTTACATCTCCAGGATTCACCCAACCCGTTATCAGATTAATTTTCCCGTTTGGCTCTTCTTTTTTAGCAAATGCTTTTACAAAATCTTTAACTGCAACATCATAACCCTCTATCATACTTCCCTTGAAACTTGGTGTGTGTATTGGAATAAGATGCACTTCACGATCTGCGTATTTTTCTTTCAATAGACCACTATTGAGTTTCCTTACTACCCCATCAATATCGTCACCAATGATTTCTGTTGAACATGTTGAGATGATCGGGACAACTTTAACTTCAGGATACCTCATCAAAAGTACATCAACCGCTTTTTCAACACGATGTACTCCACCAAGTACCGCTGCATCCTCATGCAAAGATGAAGATGCCAGAAGGAAATTATCCTTAAAATGCTGAGCAAACAACAGGCGTACAAACATCACACAACCCTGTCCACCATGAACAATACCTATACAATCTTCTATACCAATACTAGCGTATTGGGCACCTGCAGGCTGACAGGTAAATATTGGGTTTATAACCCCAGCTCGCTCTTTTTTGTTTAATTCACAAGACATAATTTCACCTCTCTAATAGGTTGGGTTGGTAAGCTCCTTATTGAGCGATCCGGATATTGTCAAATAATCTATCCTTTCTTTAAGACCCTGCATAAGCAATTTAATCTCATTATTATCCATTTCAGAAAGCCATGGATAGGTGCTTTTGAAATCTCTTGCTAACATTACAGCTTCAACCCAATAGCATCTGTCAGCAGGAGTATCATTTTCAGCTGGTTCATCACATAAAATTTGCGTAGTTTTCGTAAGAATCCCTTCATTTTGATCCTTTCGATCCCATGCGCGGGAGTTAAACTGCCACAGACACCATTTCATAATATAGTCAACCAGTTGATCTACCTGATCTTTCATCATGTCTTCCATCTATTCTCCTCCTTAATCAATACTTAAAGCTTCCTTTTCCAGTTTAGGGTATTTTTTCCCACGCAATTTAGTAACACAATCATAATCCCCTGTGTACTCTCTTTCATCACTTGCTTCGGCTGCTTCCGTATCAATTTTCACATCGGAAATCATTTGTCGGGTCATGAATCTGTTATCTGTGTCTATTTCATCTTTACTAATGTCCAATCCAGACAACTGGTGTATCGGTGAATAAACAGCGTTGTAAATATCACGTGCAAATCGAACCCATCCTTCAAATCCTTTGTATGGTCCGTTATGATAGGCATGTGCGTTAAGATATTGGACCCGCATCTTTTTAGCAACTTCACCAGGTCGAACACCTGTTAATATGATGTCAGGTTTTAGTTCTTTCATGGCCTCTATACCTTCTAGCTCGTTTGGATCATCAATAGCCAATGCACCTTCTGCACAACGTGCTATCCCCTTCTCCATATCGCCCTGATGGCCGAATTTTGTATATAATGAAACAACATCGACATTCATTTCATCATGTATCACATGGGCCCAATGCCAAAGTTTGGATCCGCCAGGCCATAAACAGACTTTGACTCCTTTCAAACGCCTTGCATACCAGTCAAATTCTGGTTTCCATCTGGCAATCTCTTCATCAATAATTGTCTGGGCTTCTTTTTCAAGACCGAAAAACATCCCAACCTTCAGAAGCGATTCAGAAAGAGGTTTAAACCCAAATCCATCAATATCCATACGCGGCGTTCCGTATCTTACTCTAAGCTCGTTACAGATGTATTCGGCCGAACGTGCACATTCAAGAACGTTCAGATCTGCCCTATGCATTCCTCTAAGATCATCGTATGAACCGTTCCCAGTAAATGTTGAAAGCACTTGGATACCCATCCTTCGGAAGTAATCTACCATCACTTCCTGGTCGCCCTGGATGTTATACTCCCCAACGTAATTAATGACATAATCACTTGTAATCTTTGGTTCGAATGTACCGACTTTTTGATTGACCCATGCAATATTGATTAAATGGTGTCCACCGGACTGGCTCGGACCCGCAAATCCTGGGGAATTACAGACGAAAATATCAACATCTGGCATCTCACCCATCACTTCCTTGGCGATTGCATCGATATCATCTCCAATCAAAGCAGAAGCACATGTTTGATAAACGCTCATTCGTTTAATTTCAGGAAATGCTTTAAAGGCATCTATTATATTTTGCTTTAAAAGTTTTTCAGCACCAAAAACGATGTCTTTTTCCTTCATGTCAGTTGCAAATGTATATTTGAACTGATAATTATCGTTATCACTGATATATCTTTTTGTTTGCCATGTGTCGTATGTACACCCGACCGGCCCGTGGCAAAGGTGGATAACATCTTTCATTGGAGTACCGATCACATGCTTTGCCCCGCAGAACGCACATCCCCTTTCGGAAATTGTTCCAGGAATTGTGTTAAGATATCCCAAAGGGAGACATGATGTTAAATCTTCTCCTTCCCCTTTTACGACAGCATGTTTTTTTCTCTCAGGAATGCATTCACTGCATTTAAATTCATGATACGGCATTATATTTCCTCCTTTTAAGTGGATATTAAAAATTCAATTGGTGTTGATAAATACTAGGTCGTATTTTTTTGCAACATTAATTTGCATATCCATTGGATTCGAATTACATCATTCATCAAATTAATTAATTTTAATTTTTTCTAATAAATTGCTCATGAAATTGCATTATCTCCAGTTTCCATTGTTCTTACCCTAAATGCATTATCTATTGGTGAAACAAATATCTTACCGTCCCCAATTTGGCCTGTATGGTTTATTTTCATTATGGCTTCAACAACAAGAGATACATCTTCATCTGGTACAACCAATGATAGCATTCTTTTTGGGATGTATCTCATTGCTCCATCTGCTTCAGTTAGGTTAGTTTCGTTGATTTCTAGTTTTATTTCATTCAGTATCGCTTTTTGTTTACCTCGTCCCATTACTCTTACTGCATTCATTGCAGGAAATCCAAGAAAATCTAAACCTTCTTTAGTCTTTGTTACCATTTTTGGTCTTATTATGGCCATTACTTCTTTCATTTTAACCCCTTCAAATAGCGTATTAAAGACCGCTATTTCTAGTTCTAACAGTATATGCGTCGTCTACTGGGCTTATAAAAATCTTACCATCACCGAAGTTTCCAGTGAATGATGATTCTGTGATTATTTCAACTATTTTTTTGGTTTGTTCATCTTCTGCAACAACTATCAACATGGTTTTCGGTATTTCATCGTAGTAAATGTTTTCAAGCTGAATACCCTTTTGTTTACCTCTTCCTATAACATCCATCTTGGTGAGGGCTGCGAATCCTGCTTCATCCAGGCTGTCAACCACATTTTCTACTTTTTCCGGCCTTACAATTGCTCTTACCATTTTCATAGACCACACATCCCTAATCTGTTAAACCGTATTTCAATACCATTTCTTCTAGTTCTTCCATTGTCATAGGCTTAGGTATTACAAAGTTTTTGTTGTTGATAATTTTACTTGCAAGTTCATTGTACTCGTTTGCTTGATTGCATTTATCATCAAATTCAATTACAGATTTCTTGTTGAACTCGGCTTTCTGGACAATGTTGTCCCTAGGAACGAAGTGCAACATCTGAGTACCTAATTTGTCACAAAATTCTTTCAAAAGTTCAGCTTCTCCATCAACATTCCTGCTGTTACAGATTATACCTCCTAATCTTACACCACTCTGTTCAGCGTATTTAACCATACCTTTACAGAGGTTATTAGCAGCGTAAAGAGCCATCATCTCACCTGATGCTACTACATAAATTTCATCTGCTTTACCTTCCCTTATGGGCATTGCAAAACCACCACAGACAACATCACCAAGTACATCAAAGAAGACGAAATCTAAATCCTCTTCATAGACCCCTTGCATTTCCATTAATGTGATTGCTGTAATGACACCTCGACCAGCACATCCAACTCCGGGTTCTGGTCCTCCAGATTCCACACATTTTATTCCTTCAAATCCTACTTCCATTACGTTTTCCGTTGTACATGCTTCTTCGCCCTCTTCTCTGAGAGTGTCCATCATGGTTGTTTGCATTTTTCCCCTAAGGATCAACCTTGTACTATCTGCTTTAGGATCACATCCATGGATCATTACTTTTTGATCATGAAAATAAGCCATTGCGGCTGCTGTATTCTGCTGGGTTGTGGATTTTCCTATTCCGCCTTTCCCATAAATCGCGATTTTTCTTACCATTGTAACCTCTCTTTGATTTTTTTTTATTTCCATATTTTATCAAATATAACGGAAGAAGGCAACCGACTTCCGATAGTAATGCTTAGTTTTTATTATATATAAATATTTCGATCAAACGTACAGTATTTCTAAAAATTATTAAACGTTAACTTATATTCCTAAATTAAATATAATATTAATACAGAAAATAGTATAATAACTGAACATAATTATATAATAATTTAAAATATCAAAAATATAATCAAAGCAAAAAGCAAGGAAAATATAAAATTGATGTAAAATCAGGAATTAGTATTATTCATTAGAAAGGGGATAAATAAAGATTTGTCTCAAAATAAACTTCAATACGTGTTATTTCTATTAATTATCCATTAATTGTTAGAAAAGTATTTGTATATCATTTATCTAAGGTTTAAAAATCAGATTATGGATTCATATGGTAAAAACATTTCAAAGATTAAGTTAAATCATCAAAAGTATAATTTTGATTAAATATAATCTAATTAAATATTAATTTACAATTAGAGTAAATTTTATAGTAATAATCAAAATAAATATATATCTAAAGAAATGTGTTACTGGAAAGATTTAAATGACGATTTATGTAGGTATTGATAATACAAGCAACAATGAATCTGTTGGTACGGCAAAATTCGCTCGTATAGTTGCAAAAGAAAATTTCAGATAAATATCCTGTTTACGCTGTTCAAGACATCAGTTTTATGTGCATCCAAAAATAAAATATTCTACATACAACTTTGGTGCAGTAATCCATTTAGATTGCAATGATGAAAAATTTGTAGACGATATTTTACTAACAATCAAAAGAATAATGGAAAATGAGTTTAACATGGAAAGCAATACCGATCTTGCAGTGGCACATGAAAACCAGATATCCTCTGCAATCATTAATTATGGTCAAGATGCTAAAAAAAGTATTCTAACACCCAAAAGAGCAGTAGATCTTGCAATAAATTCCAATATAAAATTAGAAGGGTTTGGAAAAACCAAAAATGGAGTTATTGGAGCAATTGCAAGTATAGGTCTTGCAGCAACGAAGAACGATGGTAAATTTTTACAAAAGGCAATATAAGAACTATTAAAGAACCACAGCCTGTTGAAAATTTCATAAAAGCGGGTGTAGAAAAAATTTTTACACTAGATAGACTTAGGATAACGAATGGTATAATATTTAATGACAATAATAAACCTGTGAAACCATCCTCCATAAATGGAGAAGTCATATTATTTGTTGTTGAAGAAAATGGTAGATATAAAGCTGTTAATAAAGATTAACTATTGATTATTTTCTTATTTTATTGATCTAGTATAATTATGCCTGAGATCTAAATCAAATAGTATGCTCACTATTTTTCAGTATCTTCTCAAATTTCAATATACCCAAATTTCAAAGAATTATAATAAAAAAAAGTTGTAAACGTTTGATTGTTTGAATATCTAAAAGCTTAAATGTTTAATCATCTACTTTCCATTTATTTTCATGTTGGACAATTTGATCTTCGCATTTACACTTTAATTCTGTACCATTTATTATACAGATAAAAGTTCCTTTTTTCATCTGCATGTTTTCACAATATTTCATAAGCATATAAATTCAACACTCCTTATATTTAGTAAGAGCTCTACATAATTAAAATTTTCCACATATTCAATTCATAAATTCATGACCTTGAATCAGTAAAATCGAACTAGTTAGTATGTCACACTTAAACAAACCTCATAGAAAAAAATTCATTCATAAATAATTCTCAGAACTTAACAGATATAAAAAAAATAAAAAATTAGTTAAAATTATTGTTTAAATTGAATTTATTGTCAAAAAACCATATTAAGATTAAAAATATTAATATTTAATTAAAAAAATTTTTAGTGCCTCTAAAAATTCAATAAAATTAATTATTAACGAATTTTAAGATATACCTCAATCAAAATTTTCAGTAAATATTTCAGAACATCTAATAAGGAGAATGATATATTATGGTTAATTATGCCACTTCCGAAGGATTTACATACAACATGATAATGTTAAAATCTTTTTATTTATGTGATGATTGTCTCAATATTGAAATTTGGGAAGAGCTATCATGTTCTGAAAAACTAAATCGTATGAAAGATTATAAAAAGAATCTTATAAAATTTGAATTTGTTGATGATTATGAAATAAAACAGAAAGATAATATGATTGATAATTTATCTGCGATGATTTCCAAGCTTGAAACTTTGAAGAAAATGGTTTAAATTCTTATTTCAGTGATAGGTTAATGATCATAGGAGAGGTTTCATAAAAATATTTAAGTAATAAATAATTTAGGGTCTTAGATTTTTTA
>PMGM01000094.1 GCA_003158115.1 Methanobacterium sp. | reverse complement strand
AAAATCTAAGACCCTAAATAAGTAGTACAAGTTTATTGTATATATATCTCATTAGGATCATTTATTTAGAGAATAAAATTATAGAAAATAGAATACAGTAATATAATAATCTGAAAATAAAATCTGGAGCATGAACATGGAAAACGGTGCCAATGTTGATATTAGGGCAGACATTCCCCTACTTGAAGAAGTAATCTATTTAGACGCAGCAAGTACTACTCCCACCCCTAAACCAGTTGTTGAAGCAATGTGTGATTATTTCTATAAATACAATTCAAACACGGGTAGAGGAGCATATAGAATGGCAGTTAAAGCAACCAAAGAATTTGAGGGAGCTAGGTCTCGAATTTCAAAATTTATTGGTTGTAGTCCTACAGAAGTAATATTCACCAAAAACACAACAGAAGCAATTAACCTCGTTGCAAATGGACTTGATTTTAAAAAGGGCGACTCCATAATAGTACCCAACATTGAACATCATTCCAATTTTATTCCATGGTTGAATCTCAAAAAACAGGGTGTCGAATTAAAAGTCATAAAAGCCGATGAATACGGTATTGTAGATCCTGCAGATATAGAATCTGCAGTTGATACAAATACTAAACTCATAACAACCACTCATGTTTCAAATGCAATAGGATCTGTGCAACCAGTAAATGAAATAGGCAAAATTGCAGATGAAAACGACGTTCTTTATCTGATAGATGCTGCACAATCGGCCGGGCATATGAAACTGAATGTTAAAGAGACTTATGCTGATTTTGTGTCCTTTCCAGGGCATAAAGGGTTACTCGGCCCGATTGGGACAGGATTTCTTTACTGCAGCGATGAATCTGTGGATAAACTTGAACCAATGAACTTTGGTGGAGGAACCGTTCTAGATGTTTCTGAGGGGGAATTTTCTTTAGAAAATGTTCCTGCTAGATTTGAAGGCGGTACACAGAATATTGCAGGTGTGATTGGCTTAGGGACTGCAGTGGATTATATAAAAAGAATTGGAATTGATAAGATCGAAAATCACAGCAAAAAACTCACAGCGCAGCTGTTTCAAGAGATCAACGATATTGGAAACACAATTGTATATGGAAGTCCAGAAAATATTTATGGTATAGTTGCCTTCAATATAGATGGTGTAAATGCACATGATGTNNGCAAAGATACTAGACGAATTAAAAAATATTTGTGTTAGAAGCGGTCACCACTGTGCAATTCCGGCAATAAGACATATAGGAGCATTCGAACTCGGAGGCACCGTGAGGGCATCTGTACATTACTATAATACCAAAGAAGAGATAGAGATATTTGGTGAAACATTGAGAGAAATTTCTAAGTTTTTCGGAGATTAAAAAAANNAAAAAAATGACCAGAGCACAATACATTGCGATATTTATAATTCTAATAATGGTTATAAGTTCAATTGCGGCTATTATAAGTGTAGTTTAAGCAGAAAAATCATTGGATGGTTTAAAATTTATATAAAATATAATTTTAATCTGTTATTTAGAATTTAACAAATTAGTATAACTTTACTGATTGGAGAGTGGTATATATGGTAAAAGTTAGAATTGGGGCAGTAGTATCAGAATTTAACTACGATATAACTCATATGATGTTAGAACTTGCAAAAGAACATGCTAAATTTCTAGACTCTGAAATAACCAAGGTTATAGCAGTACCTGGTGTTTTTGACATGCCATTAGCAATTAAAAACCTCCTTGAGAGGGATGAAATAGATGCCGTAGTAACAATAGGTGCAGTTATAGAGGGTGCAACTGCTCATGATGAAATAGTTATCCAACATGCATCACGTAAAATCACGGATCTTTCATTGGATTACAACAAACCAGTTGCATTAGGAATATCTGGTCCAAAAATGACAAGGCTCGAAGCTCACCAGCGTATAGATTTCGGTAAGAAAGCAGTTGAAGCAGCTGTCAAAATGTTTGATAGACTTCAATAATATTAAAATTAATTTTTTTTTATTAATTTCTATTTTTTTTTAATCATATCCAGAATTTTTTTATTACATAGAAACTTTTTTTACAAAATAATAAAACTATTTAGCAGTGAAAACAATCTATTGAACAACATACTAAAGAATTGAAAAAAAATTCTGGAGACTTAATGAATGGAAATATTAACCCCGGATGATTTAAAAACTAAATTTAAAGATCCATGGATCACACCGTATAAAAAGGTAATCACCATGGTAGATGACGATAGAGTGGAATTAGTTGAATATCACCCCTGTGTTGCAGGATCTGAATGGATGGTTTANNAGTGACCTTGTAATGGACTCTAAAAGAGATGGGGATAGGCATACTTACAATCTTAAAGTAGGTAAGGCCAACATGACTCTTAAACCAAGTTTTTCTGCTGCAGGAATAGAAGAAGTCACCGTTGAAGGTGATGAGGTAAAAGTTGTCCATGCAGGGCTAGCAGGAGCTGGTGTAGGAGCTGCTATGTGTAGAGGAATGGCAAAGGGTGTTAAACGTGTTGAACTTTATGACATTGGTGGAGGTTCTAAGGTGGGTAGAGCCGCAGTGGTAACACCCAAACTTCACAAGGTTGTTATTGGGATTGATGATACGGATACCAAACAGGAAGGGGCAACTTGGACTCTGGCAAACAATGTTGGAAATGAACTTGCTCAAATGGGATTTGAATATTTAGACCATGTAACATGTCAACTATACCCTCATAACCCAAATAAGACACAAAATTGTGTTGCCATAGCTCTTGTATTTGCTGTTGAACCTGGAAGAAGGGATGAACTAATAGAAAAAACACGAGAACTTCTTAAAAAAGATACACTCTCAGAAAAAACAGCTATAGCAGTTCTAGATGGGTTTAAAGTACCAAAAAAACTTCGAGAATATGCTGAAAATACAAAAAAATCTATGATGACAGTAGAAGATGCAGAAAAAACAGCAAAAGAAGTAGGGGTGCAACTTGTTCAAGTTACAGGTGCACCAGGGGAAATAGGTGCCCTGGCAGCACTTGGACTTTACAACGATCTANNAGCTGTTAAAGTTTACTACTAACTCGTTACGATTTTTTTTAAAATTTTTTTTTAAAGTTAATAAACAAAGTTTAAAAACTTACCAATACTTGAACTTGCAAACTGCATATCCGTAACTACAGGTGGTCCTATTTCTATTTTAAAAGTGTTGCTTCCAGCTTGAACATAGTATGTATTTGTCACACTGTTAGGGTTGTAACTTATGGTCTTGTATGCAACACCATTTAAGTAAATTTCGTACGTTCCATTGGTCAATATTCCTATGGTACTCGAGACTTGTACATTGTTCATATATATGTTTACAATTCTACCGCTTGTATTAGAATTTTCACTTTTTAATATTACTCCTTCAGTAATATTCAGATTACTTGTATTTCCTGTTACGGGGAGAGCTTTCTGGGCATAGAAATTATTGAATCTATTCCGCAGATCTCCATCAGTTACAACATCACCCACATTAAGCCCCAATACATTCCTTGCGCCTACCGGTAACCTCATAATATTCTCTTCACCTGGAACAGTTTGATTAATAGTATACTTTACATCACCGATGTAGATCGAATCCCCATAGTTAAGTTCCAAAGTAGCAAGAGCTTCAGTAGGTACGTTAATAATTGAAGAACTAGTTTCATTTGCAGCAATAGTGTAAGGCCCTCGAACATCAAAAGTTTGATTACTTGCAGGATTATTGAATATTATAAGATTTCTAGAGTCAGGTTGGATTGATATTTTACCGCCGTCAAAATGAACAGAGCCCAATAGTGTTGAGATCATTGCAAGGAGTATCAATCCAGAAACAATAATTGGGGAATGCATTTTAAGAAATGTTTTCAAATTTCTCATACTGCCATCTGTTCTTGAGAAAACATTGAAAGAGATCCTTATGATCTTCACAATATAATACATGGCAATTATCACGCCTATACTTGAGATCAGCACTCCAATGGTTAATGATACAAATCTAATAAAAAATATAGCGAAAATACCGAGGGAAGCAAGTGAAAGGCCAAGGATTTCCATTCTTATGTACTGTCCAAGAGAATCGATCATGGTGATCCTTCCATATGCTGTAGCACGATCAACTATCGTTCTCACAACTTCATTTGCAATAACATTTAATTCGGTTAATGAGGATAGAACATGTTCTATTTTCCCAATGTCAACTTCCTTAACTTTCATTCCCAGTACATCAGCATCTAAAACAATTCCAACATCAACACCATAATCATCTTCTAGTTTTATTTTGTTCAAAAACGATCTTTTAGCTGCAAACTGCCCGCTAAGTGGTTGATCAAATTTAATCTCAGGAAAGAAAAAGTTCAAAAGGGGTTTTGCTGTAAGTTCTGTAACCCTACCAGCTTCCCTCTTAAATTTGGTCTTGGTAATATCTGCTTCTCCACTCATTATAGGNNAGGCATAATAATATTGTTAACCTGATTTTTAGTCAAATTATGTAGATCTGCATCTAAAAATACTACTATGTCTCCTTTAGACTTCTTGAAACCCGTTTTTATGGCTGCACCTTTTCCTTTATTTTTAGCATGGTTTATTACCATAGCACCAGCATCCAATGCATTTTGTGATGTCTGATCAGATGATCCATCATTGACTACAATAACCTCTTTAATGTAGTTTAAAGATTTTACAACCCTCACAACTTTAGCTACTGTCTTTTCTTCATTGTAAGCTGGGATTATCACCGATACAGTCATTTTTTTTGGATTGCCAACTGTTTTAATTGATGATAATAACAGAATAAATATCTTAATAATCCATAACACAAGGCACACCTCATAGTTCCTTTCATATTCTATACGTGAACATGACATAAAAATATAAGTACGTTTTGGTAAATTAAATTAAAAAATTTTAATAATATTTTTTTTATTTTATACTATTCTCAGAAACTTTATTAACTCTTCAACAATATAATTTTTAATAACATAAACATTTCTACATTTTTTTTATATAATTAAAATAATTATTGAGGTATAACATGGAACCAAAGGTCATGATAATACTTGGAAGTGCTTCAGATTTTAATGTAGCAGAGAAATCTATAGGTATTCTGGAGATCCTGGGTATCTCATATGATGTGAGAGTAGCATCTGCACATAGAACACATGAAAAGGTTAAAAAAATAGTAGAAGAATCTACTGCAAACGGTGTGGAAGTTTTCATAGGAATTGCTGGACTTTCAGCCCACCTTCCGGGGATAATAGCAGCTAATACATATAAACCAGTTGTTGGGGTTCCTGTATCAGTGAAACTTGGAGGGCTAGATGCACTCTTTGCAATTGTTCAAATGCCTGTTGGTGCACCTGTAGCTACGGTTGGAATAGATCGTGGCGAAAATGGTGCAATACTAGCTGCACAGATAGTGGGAATACATGATGCAGGTATAAGAACAAAACTTTCCAAAATGAGAAGAGAATTCTTCTTTAAATTAAAGAATGATGAAGAACAACTTGCTGAAAAATTAACAGGAAATTACTATTCCAGACACTCGTTTGAAATAGACGAACTGGAAACTACAAAAGAAGATGATCTTGTGGAATCTGATGATACAGGATATCCTGATGTTGCAGTTATAGCGGGAAGTTATTCTGATATAAAAATTGCAAAGAAAACAACCAAATTTCTTGATAAACTGAGAATTACATATAACACTAGTGTAATATCTCCAATTAGGCATCCTAAGAAATTTGAAAAGTTCATGGAAGAAACAAAGGCTGTTAAATTATACATAGCTATTTCCGGACTTTCCGCCCATGTAACTGGTGCTGTTGTTGGTTTCACAGAAAAACCAGTAATAGGTGTTCCATGTAACATAAGGCTTGGTGGATTAGACGCACTGCTATCCATGGTTAACATGCCTCCTGGTGTTCCCGTTGCTACACTTGGGATCGATTCAGGTGGTAATGCGGCTATACTTACTGCTGAAATGCTGGGGATTGGCGATGCAAATATAAAACAGGAATTGTTAGATTTTAAAGGAAATATGAACTGTCCCGATAATTAGACAACATAACAACACGATACAATGAAAAAAGATAATAAAATCGATGAAAATCTCTGTGAAGTAGAAGGATGTGGATGTAATGTTAACTATTTGATCTTAGGAGTAGCAGTTATATTCATTGTAATGATAGTTGCATCCACCATAAAGTAGGCCCTGATACTATATATTGGATAAAATCTGCTTTATTAGGTAATTTAATATGGAGTTGAATTAGATGAGAGAATTTTTAAAAACCCTTGAAAATGATTTTAATATTATAACTATTGATGAGCAAGTATCAACCAAATATGAAGTTTCTAAAATATTAAAGGAACATAATAATGAAGTTGTAATTTTCAACAATATCAAAGAAAGTGATATGGGAATAATTTCCGGTATCTGTAACACAAGAGAAAAAATAGCAAGATCCATATCTTCAACAGTGCCTGAAATCATATCAAGGATAATTCAAGCAACAGAAAATCCAACAAAGATTGAGAAAATAGAATCAACGGAAAAATCCTTTAAAACTTCCATGAAGGCAGACCTTACTAAACTTCCTGTTCCAACATTCTACAAAAAGGATGGAGGGCCCTATCTGACAGCAGGGGTAATAATAGCAAAGGATCCTGAAACAGGAGTCAGAAATGCATCAATACATAGGATGCTTGTTAAAGGTAAAGATCGTTTAGGAGTTAGAATAGTTCCAAGAAACCTTTACACCTACTATAAAAAAGCAGAAGAATTGGATGAACCACTTGAAATTGCAATTGCAATAGGAATTAATCCTGCAACACTTCTTGCTTCATGTACATCAATACCAATAACAGCAGATGAACTTGAGGTTGCTAACTCTTTCCACAATGGAGAAATGAAGCTTATTAAATGTGATACAGTCGATTTAGAAGTACCGGATTGTGAAATACTCCTTGAAGGTCAGATAATTCCTCATGAAAGAGATTCTGAAGGCCCTTTCGTTGATTTAACTGATACTTATGATGTTATAAGACAGGAACCTGTAATAAGTATCGGAAAGATGCATTGTAAAGATAAACCACTTTACCATGCTATAATGCCTGCAGGAAATGAACATAAACTGCTACAAGGTTTACCTCAAGAACCCAGAATATATAGGGCGGTTCAAAATACGGTCCCAACCGTAAAAAATGTAGTTTTAACAGAAGGAGGTTGTTGTTGGCTTCATGCAGCAATTTCAATTCAAAAACAGACACCCGGTGATGGAAAAAATGTTATTATGGCTGCTCTTGCAGCACATCCGTCCTTAAAACATTGTGTGGTTGTGGATGAGGATATAAATATTTTTAATGGTGATGATATTGAATATGCTATTGCAACACGAGTTAAAGGAGATGAAGATATTCTAATTGTACCTGGTGCAAGAGGATCGTCACTTGATCCGCGTGCAACTCCTGATGGAACAACAACAAAAGTAGGGGTTGATGCAACCAAATTATTAAATAAAAAAGAGAAATTTGAAAGGGTCAGTAAAACCATGGACTGACATTACTTTCTCAATTATCTTATTTTAAAAATAATACCTGGGACTTTGAGTTATACGATGATATCTGCTTTAGTCCCACATTTTGGACATTTTTTATCCATTTTAATACTATCTGCTATAACCTGATATCCATCCCTTTCAATGAGAACTTCTCCGCAGTTGTGGCAGTAGGTATTTCCTCCTGTACCAGAAGGTACATTTCCAATGTAAACATATTTCATGCCTGCTTCATTTGCAATTTTATATGCTTTTTCAAGGTCGGCAACTGCGGTGGGTGGTACATTTTTCAGTTCGTAATATGGGAAAAATCTTGTGAAGTGCAATGGCACATCAACACCAACCTCATCTACCATGAAATTTACAAGTGATTCTATATTCTTCTCAGAGTCATTATAACCAGGTATCATCAAATTAGTAACTTCAAGATGTATCTTTTTATCATAGATCCTTTTGATGTTGTCAAGAACAGGTTGCATTCTTGCATCGCAGAGTTCCTTATAGAATTGTTCTGAAATCCCTTTGAGATCAACATTTGCGGCATCAAGATATGGGCCTATCATATCAAGTGACTCCTCTGTCATATATCCATTTGTTACATAAATGCTTTTTAAACCGTTATCCTTTGCAAGTTTAGCAGAATCGATTGTATACTCCAACCACATAGTTGGCTCATTGTATGTCCATGCAATAGATTTACATTTATATTCTTTTGCAAGTTTTACAGCATCTTCAGGTAATATTTCACGTAGGGAAACCTCATCAAGTCCAGCTTGAGATATATTCCAGTTCTGGCAGTGTTTACATCGGAAGTTGCACCCAACAGATCCAAGGGATAGAACAGTTGAACCAGGATAAAAATTGAATAAAGGTTTCTTTTCGATTGGATCTACTGCTACAGAAGATGCAGCTGCATAGTTCAATGTGTAGAGTTTTCCATCGATATTCTCACGCATATCACAAAATCCTTTTTTATGATCAGAGATCACACATCTCCTTTCACATACTTTACAATTCAATGAGTTATCTAATTTGTCGTACAAAATAGCTTCTTTTATCAATTTTAACACCAAAATCGTTCATTTTTTGATAGAACCCTATTATTAATATTTCTATTAATTTTTTATTGAATATTATAGGTCATTTTAAGTGGTCATAACCCTTTGGTGTTAATATATTTGTATTTCCTTCCTTATCTATCATCTTGATCGTTCCCGATGAATCAATGAATCCGATTTTGTAGAGGTTAATTCTGGATTGTAGATCTTCAAAATGATCGGGTTTAACAGTTAAAACAAGTTCGAAATCTTCTCCATATGTAAGGGCCATTTCTAATGGATTATCTTCTGATGTATTGGCTATCTCAAAGACAACTTCGGGTATAGGAAGATCTTCTTGATTTAATATTATTCCAATGTTATCTTCACATGCATCTATCATCTCACCCAACTCACTGAGAAGACCATCAGTTATATCTGTAGCAGAAGTGACTGAACCAGAATTTGCTAATATAACTCCAGTATCTAATTTAGCTTCAGGTTCGAGGGCATGTTTTGTAACCAAATCTTTAGAATTTATATTAAGATTATCAATTTTATGTGATGCATCGATTAAAACTTTAAATCCTGCAGCTGCTAGTCCAAGTGGTCCTGTAACAGCTAAAACATCTCCCACACGTGCTCCATGTCTCATCATGACATCTTCTTTTTTTACAATGCCCAAACATGTACCACAAAGTGTTAATTCTTTCGATTCATTGGTATCGCCACCTATTAATGCCATATTATATTTTTTACATGCGCTCAATATTCCATCAATTATTTGATCAAATTCTGACAACTTCATGTTTCTAGGTAAACCCATTGAAATTAGTATACCGATGGCTTTAGCACCCATAGCGGCTAAATCGCTAACATTTACAGTTACTACTTTTTGACCAATCTGATATGGACTCATTTCATCAGGAAAATGTGTATATGCCATTAACATGTCGGAACATGTCACTAAATAATTTTTTCCAATATCAATAAGGGCTGCATCATCAGAAAAGCTTTTAATTGAAAGTTCATCTAAAAAAAGAGATTTGATCTGGGGATTTTGACTTTTTGATAAAAGTCTTTTGATTAGTTTTTTTTCCCCTAGATCAGAAATTTTATCTATATTAGAGGGCATCATTAACCCTGTCGTTAATTATTGCTGCGATCCTTCTATCAGCACCTAAAGGTTCTGTATAGATAATCTCACCTTTAAAATCAATTTTAACTTGATTTTCATCTTCATGGCTGTGTCCATGACCATGGTTATGTTCACTATCTCCATGTCCATTGTTGAGTCCGAGAATTCTTGGTATATCTTCTGTTGTATGGACACCATGGGCGAGGAAAACTGGTGTTACAACGATCTTTTCCGCACCTTGTTGTGCAAGGCTATTAATTGCTTCGGGGATAGATGGTTTTGACATGTTCATAAATCCTACTTCAACAAGAAGACCTTCATCTTCCCGATACATGTCAGCAATCTGAGTTACAACATCCTTTCCATAGGGTAATCTGCTTCCATGTCCGACCAACAATACACCAATCCTAGTTTTTGAGCTTGAATTTGTAGCCATATGATATCACTCCGTCTTCGCCTTCTTCTTTGATTTTTCTAAATACCATCTCAACATCGTCGCCTATTTCAACCATGTCAGGATCACAGTCTACGATCTGGGATGTTATTTGTGCACCTTCTTCTAGTTTAATGATTGCAACTACATATGGTGCAAGTGTTTTGAATTCATCTGTTGGGGTGTGTATCACTGAAAAAGTGTGAATCTTACCTTCACCACTAAATTTAAAGTCTTCAATTTTACCCTTTCTTCTGCATTCAGGACATAAAACTCTACTTGGGAAAAAAACATTTCCACACTGGGAACATTTTGATCCGATGAGATTGTATCGTTGCTGGATATGGCGCCAACCTCTTACGATATCTTTCATATTGAACCTCCTAAATATACCTTTAATTGTAAATTAATTACTGCAACTATGTTTTTTTATGTATCGCTTTAAAAAACGTACTTTATCAATTTTGTTGATTGAATTTAATAAAATAATTCACATATTTAATTCTAATCTAATTCTCTTTATATATTAAGATAATTAACTCTTATCTAATTTGATAATATTAACAATTTTATTTTTGAATTATTATATGCTTCCATTCCAAACAACGATTCTACATCGAAATTTCTGGATATAATACCCTTTGTTTATATTGTATGAACACTTATAAATTTATTGTTAATAATAATTCCAACATTAATAATATCATAAAACTATGGAAAACAACGGCTATATAATAGGTGGATTAGCATTTCTACTGATTATACCTTCAATACTTCTTTTGATGTACTCGTAGATATGGTTAACTTGGACAAATCAGTGGACACTATAATTAAATCTGATAATTCATTCTACATTTCAGGGGATGTTGAAAGAAATATACCAATAATAACCAGACAAGTTTTAAAAGAAACTGTTGATAATGCCATAACCAATGGAAATTCACTTCCAAATAGTCGAATTCTAATTAAAAATGCTATTGAACAGAAAATGAAAGATTTAAGTACAAATTATCAGAATAACTCCGGTGTAAATGTTAGATGTATAATCAACTCTGTTGATTCTGCTTCAGATCCATTTGAAATAGAAGTAAATTCGACTATTTTGGTTATGAATGATAATATTACCTACAATCACATAGTTAATCAAAATATATCTATATTGGGAACATATCCTCAAAATAAATTTTCAATGAACTCTAATAGTTCTACAGAGATTTCTGATCCATTATCATTCATTAAATGCAAAAAATTTGGTTGTGTGAGCATAAAAAATGCTAGGATTAATTATGGTTCGAGTCTTAAAAAATATCTCAAGGGAGTAAATGGTTCTGAGATCTACGAAAATGCTAGCTTACCATATTACATAAAAAAATGTCCCTACGATCCATACTTCTTAAGTTATCAAATTAAATTTTTTTTTAAATAATCTTAACATGTGTGTTGTTAAAATGAGTTAAGTGTC
>PMGM01000048.1 GCA_003158115.1 Methanobacterium sp. | reverse complement strand
AGAAATAATTACCTTACACAGTAAATATGGAATGCACATGGCATTTGAAGGTGGTGAAGCAGAAACTCTGGTACTTGATTGTCCAATTTTTAAGAAACACATAAAAATTCTTGAATCATCAAATGTTTGGGATAGAGATAACGGTTATCTTTTAATAACCAAAGCTGAACTTGAAAAAAAGTGATTGATAATAAAAAAATTGGATTTATTAAAAATTTATGTTTATTTTAGAAATTTTATATAATAATCCAAAATTATTTGGCTGTCATCCATTTTATGAAACCTTCAACATCATCGGTTTCAATGGTAACATCAATTTCTCCAAGGATTGACATACCCTTATCAACAAAGTTTGGTATTGATACAAGTGCAGCTTGTTTACTCAATGAAAATTTAATTTTATTTTCTTCTATGCCATTTATAAATATTCTCTCGGCTGTGTCACGTATTTTCCTGAGTTTAAGGGATTCACGTAGATCTAATAATGATTCATTTTCTCCTGTAACACTCACATATCCCTCTCCAATTTCAAGTTCATCAAATTTAAAAATGTTAGATATAGCATTAATAACTTTATCTTGGTCTTCTGTTGGGTTTACCCTGGCCCTTGCAGTTATTTTGCATTTCATTTTCAAGTATACTCCTAATTATGTTTTTAATTTTTTTAAGTGGACCCTCATTAACAACCATATAATCAGCTGTTGCTATTACATTACCAATTCCAAAGTTAAGTTCCCTTTGATCTCGCATTTGAAAATCAGATTCTTCACGAGAATCATCCGGTCTCATTCTTCTTTTTAAACGTTTAAATCGTGTATTTGGGGTTGAATGTATGGCTATAACTTTAAATTCAGTGAAATTTTTTTTGAATATTTCAACTTCATAGGGACTTCTAATACCTTCGATCATATAAATATCACATTTATGAACTTTAATCCGTGATCTGTTCCTGGGATTAGTATCTAAACTGGGACTTTTAGACGTAATATGTGTTTTAATAATTTCTACACAGCGTTCTGCAACAACAAATTCACCGTACTCTTTTCTGAGTTCAACTGCTACTTCTCCAGTTTTTTGATTCGTCTTTTTAGCCTCTTCCCTTATTACATCACCCATTCTGACAATGGGTATATTCAGTTTCTTGGCAGCCCTTGAAACAACACTTTTTCCAGATCCTGGTAATCCTGTAACTCCAATAATTTTCATGGTTTCACTCTGCCTGTGTGTTTATCTGAAATTTTTTTAAGGGATTCATCTAAGTTTTCCTGATTATTGAAGTCTCTTACAATTTGATGTAGGGTTGAATCTTCAACATTATTAAGTTCATGAACTGCTTGTATTAAATTGGGTATAGCTCTTATTATATTGTCCACAATTGTTATAGTTGCAGTTTTAGCAGTCCTTGAGAGCGGATTAAGATCGATTGTAATAAGAAGTTTATCTAATTTCACAAGTGCCTCTGCCCTGTCACCATCTTCAAGTGGTACAAGTACAACATCTGCAATATAAACACCCTCCCGACTTGAACTAGCCCTAGGGCCTTCAAGACCTTTGATCAGCGCCTTTGCTTCATGATCTGTTCCTAAAATATTTTTGGCACCAGCATCATTCAGTACATTTTTGATGATTGATATCCTTTTCTTTGTTTTGTGGAACAGATTTATTTCTATCCTGGCATTAAGATCATCTGCAAGTTTAACAATTTCATTGGAAACCAGTGCAACAGTGTTACCATTAACAGATATAACAGGATTTTTTGCAAGAATAAGTGCAGCTGCAGCAGCCTGTACTGCTTTTTTAGAATTAGACGTTGTTTCTTCTCCTAAAAGATAGTCAAATGCTTCGCCCCTCCCGTGGGCAATCATTCCAGACTCAGCAAGTATTCCATTCTTATATGCATCTACTATTTTCTCTCTTAACTTCAGTGATTTGTATCTAGGATGATCCTTGTGTATCATACAATTAGATAATTAGAATTTCATTGTATATATTCATTCTTAGACTGTAAATCTAGTTTAAAAAGAATAATTTTTAATATATAAACTAAACCAAGATTTTAAGGAAAAAAGATAATAATAATTTAAAAATTAGTAGAATTTCTAGATAGTATTTGCACTTTCAATTATCTTAATTGGTTTGTTACCACCCATGCTCATGATCTTTTCTTCCAGTTTAAGCTTTACAACCTCACCTTCAAAAGCACCTACTCTATTTTCAACAATATAAATATCTGGTTTAACATTGCTTCTTATATCATATTCAACTTTAACATAGGCTGTGTTTTTTCCCTCTTCTATAACAGTTCCATATGTAAAATTTCTGTAATATCTAATCCTGTATATAAGAAATACTGCTACAACAGCTACAACAGCAAAGATAAGTACACTTAATGATGGTAGTAACGTGAATGAAAATGCCATTACAAAGTTAGAATTTGTGTTCAGTAGTACTAAGATTATTCCCACTGCAATATACATTAAAAAGAAGTCACGATATGCTGGAAAATCGTTTCTGTACATTAAATTAACCTTAGTATAAAGCAGATAAACAATGTAGCCTACTAAAACTATTCCAATTGGAATATAGATTATACTATCAACAAAATGGAATATGCTTAAAATCGATACAACAACAAAAGCAGCTGATAACAGTTGAAGTGTTAGTATGGTTCTTTCCTTCTCCTCCGAAGTGAAAGCACCTCCTATCATTACAACATCCGAATCAGATTCTTCAACTTCACGATTTACTGTTTTTTTGATGGTTTTAGTTAAGTTTTCAGTGTTGCTGATTTGTGATATTTTTTCATCAAAGCCAACATCTTCCCTTAACTTTGATATGTTACCCTTCAAATTTTCAGTGTCTATCTTTTCCTTAATATCATTGGAATCGAAGTTTCGTAATTTTTCTGGGATTTTAGGTATTGCCAAAATAAGCATTCCAACTAAATTAAATGCTGAGACAATATAATATCCAAGTTTGCCAAATATATTCATGAAATTCCCCTAAACAAACGTTATTTATAGAATTTAT
This sequence comes from Methanobacterium sp., assembly GCA_003158115.1. Lineage (GTDB taxonomy): Archaea > Methanobacteriota > Methanobacteria > Methanobacteriales > Methanobacteriaceae > Methanobacterium_B. The sequence continues at coordinate 45,256 of PMGM01000048.1, read as the reverse complement.
TATAACAAATTATTATTATTTTTATGATGGAACCATGGCTACATTTATGGCACTGGTTCCGATTGGCCATGTTACAGTTGCATTGTAATTAGTTTTATTTACAATACTAACGGAATTTCCTCCATTTAATGTAACTGCGATGGGAACATTTGCATCAATTACTTTATTTGGTCCGTTATATTCTGGTACTGACATCTGTATGGTGCTGTTAGCAGAATTATAAGTTAAAGCTGCATTAGTATTAGAGAAATAAACATTAATAGTCCTTACAGATCCTGGACCATTGGAATATACAACTCCAATAGCATTTGCAATACTATTTATGGCTGCGCTTGCATCTGAAGAATGTGATACATCTAGACTATCATTTATACCCTGGTTAATAAGTGGTACTGTTACCGAACCTATTATAATCAGGAATACTAATGCTAAGAGTAGATATTCAACTGATGCTTGTCCTTTTACATCCATTGTATCCATGGTTATAGTTATTGATCTATTGTATATATACATTTAGATTAAATACTAAAAATATTGCAGGAATATTATAAATCTGCTGTATATTTTTTTCATTTAACTTTAAATTCAGTAAAATATGCTTACCAATATCTTCTCTAAAATAAATGCTATATCTCCAATGAAAAGTGAAATTAGAAGACCTATTAATATTGAAGGAGCAAATGGGACTCCTTTTTTGATTCTAAATACATCAACTAATTTATTTTTATTTTTAAGTTCTTTTAAAATATTTATATCCTTTTCTGTAAGGCCTGCTGCCATTGAACTTACAAGTAATTTTCCCTTAGGGGGATTTATTAGGGTAACATCTCCAGTCTTCAAAGCAGTTTTAATACGTGATATAAAACTTTGATCATCAACATAAACCTTATCATCCTTTTCAAATACACTGTAAGCAGGTATCATACCTTCTTTCAATTCTGACATCTTATAATTATCTTGAAGAGCTTCTTTACTCACTGAAGTTAGGAGTTTCTTAACGATTTCTATTATGGTTATGGATATAAAAATTAATACTATACCCGAAATTGTAATCTTGAAATTGGTTATAAGTGCATAAACGGTTACAACAGATATTAGAATCGCTTTTGCTCTATTTGGAAATTTTGAAAAGATAAAGGCTAACAAATATATCAATATCAGCGATAGTAAAATTATTTGAATGTTCAACTGTTTAGTTAATGTGTAGGTTATTGTAACAGCAGATGTAACAACCAGGGTCAAAACTATGTTCTTTTTATATTCTTTAATAGGAGATAAAAGTTCTCCCATGAGATGGGGTTTATTTTTAACTACGATGTAAAAGACGTATATAAGTAAAAATGGTAGTATGGATAATATACTGTTAATTATGAGTGTAAATGGAAATGGGTATACTGCTTCTGCAGGAAATGGCACACCTAAGATTTGATAATTGACAATTGAGGGATACAATGGAATTGCATAAAATGGTAATAGTGCTGCAAGTGCAGTGAAAAGTTTAACATCTCCACCAGCCCATGCACCCATCTTCCAGAAAATGTATCCAAGTACAAAGATCACACCCGTAACAACTACACATTCAATTAATAAAAATATACTTGCAGTACTAGTGAAAACATAGATTGCATTTAAAACAATTCCAATTGCTATCAATGGAAAAGTTAAATTATTACGGATTACACCCTCTTTGAGATCGGAGTAGCTTGCATAAATACATGCAACAACTGCTATTATAATACTGATAAGTGGTATGTTTATTAACATGATTATCATTCTCTAAAACGTTGAAATATTTATTATAATTGTTATATTCACTTAACATTATAAGCAAATCTACATTTAACCTTTCTGTTAAACGATCTGTCCAGACAGTGATTATATCTACTTAATTGGTTGAGTATATATTTAGAATTGTATCATATCCAATAAAAAAAAAAATTTATTGAATTTTTAGGTTCATGTTATTATAGTACTATTTATTTCTCTTATTTTCAATTGCAGCTGATATAAATGATTTAAAAATTGGATGTGCCTTATTTGGGCGTGATTTAAATTCAGGATGGAACTGACAGCCTAAAAACCATGGATGATCCGGTAGTTCAACAATTTCAACTAGGAAGTTGTCTGGAGATGCACCTGAAATTATTAAACCCTTCTCTTCTAATATCTTTCGATAATCATTGTTAAATTCATATCTATGCCTGTGACGTTCATTAACATTGGTTTCTTTATATGCTTCATGTGCTATGCTTCCCTCTTCAACCTTGCATGGATATGAACCCAGCCTCATTGTTCCGCCCATATTTTTAATCTTTTTTTGTTCAAGCATAATATCAATAACTGGATGTTTAGCGTTTTCATCAAATTCGGTACTGTTTGCACCTTCAAAACCATGCATTCTTGCAAACTCTACCACCATACACTGCATTCCAAGACAAATACCAAATAATGGAATTTGTTTTTCAATTGAATATTTTACTGCATCTAATTTTCCTGATATACCCCTCTCACCAAAACCTCCAGGAATCAGGAGAGCATCAAAATTGTCTATCTTTCCTTTATTAATAGTGTCTTCGGCTCGTATATATTCAATTTCAACTTTAACACCTAATTCTGCTGCAGCATGCTTTAATGATTCCCTGATACTTATATAAGCATCTTCAAGTTCCACATACTTTCCAATTATTCCAACACTTATACGTGCCTCGTCCAATTTAAGTGAATCTACAATTCGGCTCCATTCATACAGGTCTGGTTTTCTGGCTTCAATCTTCATTCTATCAAGTATGAGATCGCCAACATTTTCGCTGTTGAGTATGAGTGGAATTTCATAGATGGAATGTACATCTGGAGCGTTAATAACAGCTTTATTATCTACATCACAAAAATGAGCTATCTTATCCTTAAGATGTGTATCAATAGGAAGTTCTGATCTACATATTATCATATCGGGAGTGATACCGGTACTTCTTAATTCCTTTGTACTGTGCTGTGTTGGTTTGGTTTTAAATTCTCCTGCAGCCCTGAGATAGGGTACATATGTAACATGAACAAACATGACATTATCATGACCTTCTTCGTTACGTAACTGCCTGAGTGCCTCTAAAAATGGTTGGCTCTCAATATCCCCTACAGTACCTCCAACCTCAACCATGACAACTTCTGCCTGAGTTTTTTTGGCCATTTTTCTTACCATGGCCTTTATTTCATCGGTGATATGTGGAATTATTTGAACACATGCTCCAAGGTAATTTCCTTTTCTCTCTTTGTTTATAACAGAAGAATAGACTTTACCTGTGGTTATGTTACATTCCCCTGATAAATTTACATCGAGAAAACGTTCATAGTGACCTAGATCTAGGTCAGTTTCCATACCATCCTCTGTAACAAAAACTTCTCCATGTTGATATGGGTTTAATGTCCCTGAATCCCAATTTAAATATGGATCGATCTTGATTGCCGTAATATCTACACCATAAGACCTTAAAATCCTCCCAATAGATGCTGCTGTAATTCCTTTACCTATTGAACTAACGACACCACCTGTAACTACTATATATTTTGACAGAAGTACCATCTCCTCAAAAAACTTTTATTAAACGGTAATATGATTATAAATTAAATCCTAATTTATTCAACATAATATTTGTAATTTGTTGAATTAGGATAGGGGACTTAAAACTTTAATTTTTATATAAATTTAATAATTATCCGATCCCAATTCATTGATTATTAATCCTATATTGATATGAAATTAATATAAGACTATTTGTTGTAAATGTAAAATCAGTATCCCTCATTTTCCTGTTGATCTTCCACCTGCATAGAGGTCAAGCACATTATTATGGGCTGCATACTCCCGATTATCATCAAGCTTTTCCAGTTCTTTAATATCATATTTACGTTTAAGTGCAGATAAAATAATATGATCCGATAAATGTGGATTTTTCGGGAGAATAGGTCCATGTAGATATGTACCAATACAATTTTTATAAATCATCCCTTCCAATCCATCTTTACCATTGTTGCCGTTTCCAACTATAACAGAACCCAATGCATCATAACTATGATAGGTTCTTCCTCCATGATTTTCAAAGCCCACAATGGTTTTTGGTTTTAATCCCAAATTATTTTCGATAACAACATTTCCAATAAGCCGACCCTCTTCGCTTTCAGTTGTGTAATCAAAAACTCCAAGACCTGGAATTTTATTACCATCAGCATCGATGTAACTCTCACCTAAAAGCTGATAACCACCACATATAGCAAGAAAAACAGATCCATCTTCAATTGCATTGCTGACACTATTTTTATACTTTAAAAAATGAGAGTAAACTATTCTCTGTCCCCTGTCTGATCCACCGCCCATGAAAAAGATATCTGCATCGTTTACATCCCTTTCGTTTGAAAGTGAAAAATCAACGATTTCAGCTTCAATTCCACGCCATTCACATCTCTTTTTAAGAGAGGTAATATTACCTATGTCTCCGTATAGATTCAGAAGGTCGGGATACATGTGAAATATATTAATTTTCATTGAAATTTTTCTCCTTAGTTACCAATTTTAGATTTAATTATCTCTCTTATTCTTGGAATACGGGCACTTGTCTGGTTAAGATGGCCCATAATAATATCTCTGGTCTGATATACTGCTGTGTAAGTTGGTAGTATGTAAACAATATCTACATCTTCACTTAGAACAGTTTTAATTGAATCTTCAACATTATTATCTATTTCAACAATTTTATCGGTATATTCTGCATACTTAAGCCTAAGTGCAATATCTTGGGCCCTTATACCAGCACAGTGTATCGATTTTAGATTGTTAATGTTGTGGATAACTTCAACATCAGCATCCCATATCCATGAAACATCTGTTCCATCGGCAGGGTTATCGTTAAGAATGAATAAAATAGATTTTCTTCTTTGGTCATTGGATATGCTTTTAAGTACTTCTGAAAGTCCTATTGGATTTTTAACCAGAACAATTTTGACCATTTTATTTTTAAATTCAATATTTTCCATTCTTCCAAGTTTATATTCGAAGTTTTCGATTCTTTGTGTAACCTTATCCATATCTAAACCGGCTTCAATAGAAAATGCTATAGCTGCACAACAATTATAGGCATTGTAAATTCCATCATATCTAAAGATCACATCGTGTATCTTACCAGAATTATCTATTTTAAAATGGTATGCATCCTCAGAATATTTTATTGAAGTTATTTTATAGTCATACTCTGGATTTTCAAATCCACATTTATTGCATGAATACTTTCCTAGCTGTCCATAATTAAAATATTCATAATCAAGACTGTTGGTACATACTGGGCAGAAACGTGATTCAACCACCCTCTGATCCAATGTACTGAATCTTGATTTTTCAACTCCATAATAAACATTTTTCTTATTTAAATCCTTAAATTTAGAAACCATGGGATCGTCAGCATTCAAAATTAGAGTTGTTTCAAGCGGTTTTAATGCTTCATATACAATTTTTGATGTATTTTCTATCTCACCAAATCTATCGAGCTGATCCCTGAAGAAATTGGTAATTACAACGTAGTCGGGTTTAATGTATTTGACAACGTTGGGAAATGATCCTTCATCAACTTCAAACACACCCCAATCATATTCATTTTTGGTATCGTTTAAAAATGCACTTGCAACTCCCTGGGGCATGTTTGCACCTCGAAGATTGGACAGTACATCATCATATTCTGAGTGTAGTATATGATTTATGAGATTATTGGTGGTGGTTTTCCCATTAGTACCCGTTATTATGACCTTTTTTTTACATCTTGAGTTTAATGTACTTAAAAGTTCAGGATTGATCCTGAGTGCAACTTTACCAGGTAATGCAGTTGCATTCATCCCAACAACCTTTAATGCAACTATTGTGAGTTTACCAGCTAAAATAGATGGTGTAATATCTGAAATTTATAAAACCTCCATATAAATCTAAAAATTATTTAATATCCCTATACCGGGACAATTAATCGTTTAATGATAAAATTTTTCATTAATGATAATTTTAAATTTTTCATTAAAATATGAATATGATTTCCATTGATTCATAGCCTATTTACTAAATATATTTGATTTAAATAATAAAATAAATTATTGTTTTTTTTAATGAATTCACTGTTTATAATCTGGATAATAAGATTATTATTGCCTGGAATATTGAATAAAATTTTTCATGAATTCATGACCAGGTTTTAAACCCATTGAACCTTTACTTGCTGAATATTCATCATATTTCATAATATCATCAGATGAATTGACTGATGAGCACATCGCATATGGTATCGGGTCTGATGTGTGGGTTTTTATAGTAATAGGTGTGGGATGGTCTGGTAATATTGCTAGTGAATAATCATTAAAACTTGGAAGTTCATCTAATAATTTACCCACAATTCTATGGTCAATACGTTCGATTGCAACCATCTTCTCCTCCAGATCACCAGCATGGCCTGCTTCATCAGGAGCCTCTACATGAATAAAAACTAGATCATGAGTTTCTAATATTTCAAGTGCATGTTTAGCCTTTCCACAGTAATCTGTATCATAATATCCTGTTGCACCTGGANNTCCCATATAAATTCCTAATCCCTTGATAAGGTCAACACCAGTAATTGTTGCACCTTTCAATCCATATTTATCTTTAAAATTTGGTATCGATGGTTTGACTCCCTGTCCCCACAACCATATCATGTTGGCTGGCTGTTTCCCTTCAGAAATTCTTTGCAGGTTTATGGGATGATTTTTAAGGAACTTCTGTGATTCATACATTATATTATTTAACAAAACAGCATTTTTATCCTGAGCAGGTTTTAAAAGATTTCCATTAATTAATTCTCCAACAACATCATGGGGAGGGGTTGATTTTAATGAAGCATATTTTTCATTCTTTAAAACAAATAGATGCCTGTAGCTTGTTCCTAAATAAAACTTACCATACCTATAGAATTTTTGATTTAATCGTTCTATAAGTTCTGATGCTTCAATTGTACTGATGTGTCCAGCATTAAAATCTTTTAATATACCAAAATCTTCTGTTATAAAGTTACATCTAAATGCAACATCACCTTCATCCATTTTGGCACCAACACTTGCAGCTTCCAATGGACCCCTACCTGTGTAATATTCTAGGGGATTATAACCCATAATTGAAAGATTAGCAACGTCGGAACCTGGTTGCATATTATCTGGTACGGTTTTAAGCAGTCCGCTAACACCCTTCGATGCTATAATATCCATGTTAGGTATATCTGCCCTTTGAAGTGGTGTTTCACCATTTAATTCCTTGAGAGGAAGATCAGCCATACCATCCCCAATAACAACAATATATTTCATTTTTTTTGTATCCTGTTAAATTTTTGTAAACCCAATTTTCCTTAAAAAAAATAGTATTAAATATAACCTTTTTTTGGATAATTGGAAAATTAATATTTAGAACATCTTGAACTCAGATTTCTATGTTCGAGCTTTCCATATGCTTATGATATCACTCAATATTGCAGATGCAGTCTCAATTGATCCTGCTCCCTTACCCACAACTGTTACATCGTCTGCAAGATCTGTTCTAAGTGTTGCAACATTCAATGTACCATCAACTGCAAAGGGTGAACCTTCTCTTACGAGTCTAGGAGATACTTCTAGGTTATCGTGGGATGCCACTCCAATGAGTTTAATTAGCAAACCTTCTTTTTTAGCAAGTGCTATAGATTCTGGAGTAATTTTAGATATGCCCACAACTTTTACATCTTTTAAACTTACATCCATATTTAAAACCGAATTAGCTAATATCACTATTTTACAAGCTGCATCAATACCTTCCACATCCTGGGTAGGATCAGTTTCAGCTATACCTAATTCCTGAGCTTCATTTAATGTCTGGAGATAAGGAGATCCTTCATTTGCCATTCTAGATAATATATAATTACATGTTCCATTTAAAATTCCAAGTACAGATGTAATATTGTTACCAGCCAGTGTTTCATGTGCAAAGTTTATTATGGGCATTGCACCTCCAACTGAAGCTTCATATTTAAATTGTGCATTTGTGGAATCTGCTGCACTTGTAAGTTCACCAAAATTTAGGGAGAGTGGTCCTTTGTTAGAAGTTACAACATCCTTACCATCTTGCATTGCTTTTAACATGTGTGTCCGGGCTGGTTCACCATCATCTATATTGGTTGGTGATACTTCAATAAGACAGTCGTAATCAATATCATCCAACACCTGGACACTTGGTATGTTCGAAATACCATATTCAGGATAATCTGATATTTTACCTGTTTTTTCCTTGGTTTCAATGAGCAATTCAATATCCAGTCCATCTGGATTGACTGCAGCACCAGATCTGTCGGTTACAGCTACCACGCTGATATCAAGACCATATTTTTCAATGAGCATCTTTTTTTTCATCGAAACAACCTTTGAAACTCCCTTTCCAACTGCTCCAAAACCGATGATACACAATTTCATAAAATTTCCTCCAAATTAAAAACAGGTTAAACTAGTTTAAAATATTAAACAAACAAATTTAACCATTTATAATATAATATTTTTTTAAATTTCATTAATTACTAGAAATCCCTTAGATTTTCCATATTCGTTAATGTTTCGTATCAATTCTTTCTTTATTCCATAATCGGCTTCAATCACAATTCTAGAAGCTGATTCTTCAGGATTGTCCGACATCTTAAGGTTAAGATCAGCAACCCTCACACCATTGATGTTGTTTAAAACTTTTATGGTTTCTTTAAGATCCTTATCAACGATGTTTCCAATGAGAATAGTTGTTATCTTTTCTTTCTTAACAACACCATCAACTTCTATAATTTGGATATCCATCTCTTCAATGGATTTTAAAACTCTTTTAAGAGTCTCTCTATCTCCTTCAATACTTATATGGACTGGTATAGTACCTCGTTCAGTTTTTACATCACGTTGATGTATAACTGCTACTATGTTCGCACCAAGTTTTCCAATTGGATCCAAAGCATCTAAAAGCTGTCCCGGAACATCTAAAAGTTCCAATACAAGATTTAATCTCATATTATCTGACCCATTTTGCTTTATCAGCTATTATATTACCCTCTTCATCAGTATGGGCATTTCTTAAGATCTTTTCAGGATTTTTCTTTTCTGCAACATCTCCACGTGAAAGGTTAACATTGTCCACCATATAGTGGGTTTCCTCAAGTTCAGGGATGTCCTTGAGAGCTTCTGAAAAGCTTTCCAATATTTTTTCTGCTTCTTTTTCTATCTTCAAATTACATCACCCTCAGTATAAATATTAATCTAGTACAATGTATATTATCATCACTTTAATATTGTATTATCTATAATTTGAATTTATATTTAATAATTTAAACATTTTAATAATTAGGATATAAATATATGATTCAAATTTTGTATAGTGCTTTCAGTTTATTTTTATAGTTTTCATCCCTTAAAACCTTCTTCACAAGTATCTTATGTATACCAGAACCATACTGTGCAGCTTTTTTAGGCCTTCTCACAATTTCAGAAGGCACACCAATATCCGATGCAATCTCCCTTAAGATACATTTACGAAGATTTTCCTTCCCATTATCCAATTTATATTTAATTGGAACATTAAGGGCCATCTCAACAAGTTCTGGATCAAGGTATGGAACCCTCAATTCTACACTGTTGGCCATTGTAACAGCGTCGTCACGCTGTAGATTAACATGATACAAGTTTTTAACATCTTCTACAAGATCTTCCTGTAACTTCTCACCATTATCAATATATAACTGGACGTAACGATGGTAACCAGCAAAGATCTCATCGGCACCCTGACCTGACATCACAACCTTGACACCATCTGAACGTGCCATCTCCGATGTTACATATGATGGCATTCCCACCCCTAATTTCATGATATTGTACTCTTCAATTGCATTTAAAACAAGTTCGGTGTACATTTTTACATCATTAACTTTCAACGTTTTAATCTTCAATGGTAAACCCATATCAGCTGCTGTTCTTTTAGCAAAATTTATATCGCTTGATGTTTCATGTCCTGCGGTGTAAAGAGTTGTATCTACTCCTAAGTCATCGGATATTTTGGCGATTGTGGTGCTGTCTACTCCACCTGAAAAAATAATTCCAACTCTAGAAAGTCCTCTGATCCTTTTCTCGACTGAGCCGATTAATAATTCTTTAATTTCATTTTTAAGTTCTAATTTATCTTTGGAATTAATTATTACCTTTTTATTGATCTTATCTGATTTAACATCAATCATACTTGAATCTATTAGTGCGGTTTTGGGATAGATATCTATACATTTTTTAGAGATTTTTAAATTGGGGGTCTGTCTGTTTTCAATCTTTAGTGGTATGCCGTTGTACAACAGATGGTCTGGTGGTAGTGTGTTTGTATGTTTTAATCCTATAGACCATAGTGCTTTTCTCTCAGAGGCATATGCATTTATCCCTCTTAACTCATCATGACCATAATAGAGTGGTTTAACACCTAGTTGATCTCTTACAACTACACAGTCCTTACCATCGTAAATAGCAAATGCATAGTCCCCATCCAGATAGTCTAAAGAATTTTTTACGGCATTAATGAGAGATCCGTTATAAAATTTTTTTACAATACTTATAATTACTTCACAATCAGAATCAGTATTATATTTATCAACAAGACAATTTTTGATTTGTTTAAAGTTGTATATCTCAGCATTAGCCACTAAAACTAGGTTATGATTTTCAATGGGCTGTGAAACTTCAGTTCCAACAATTGAAAGTAGGTTATGGCCCATTCCAAATGAACCATCGAGTGCTGTTAAATTTTGTAAATTATCATGAATAGTTTTCCCATCAACAAATATTCCAGACCCATCAGGACCTCGGTGTTTAATTGAATTTAACATTTTCAACAGGTCATCGCCCACATTATAGTCCTTATCTGTTGTTTTAATGCCTGCTATCCCGCACATAATCGATTCCTTTATTTGATAATATTTTTAAATTAAATGCTAAACCTTTAATTAGAATCTTATACTTTTTTCATCAAGAATAATAGTTGATGAAAATTAGTTAAGTATTTCGTAAATTTGCATATTACTCTTTAGGATTTAATTTCATAAAAAAAAGCTGTATTTATTTTATTATTTTAATTTTCCAGATATACATTTAAAAGGGTATCTATGGTCCAGCATGATGATGATCTGCATGTGAACCCATACAAGCATTGCAGTTAACCGGAATATTATCTTTTTCCTTGTGCAGCTGACATACTACATCTTCTGTTTTAATTTTTCGACACAAATCACATATTCTTGAAATTATACCGCTCTGATTGAGTTTTCCTTCCTTAAGATCCATTGCAAATTCTTTAATTAACTCTTGCACATCATCATTAAATTTTATTCCATGACCTCTTTTATCACTTATATATTGGGATACTGCTGGTTGTGTTATGTCAAGTAATTCTGAAATTTCCTTTTGTTTCATGCCCAGATTTAAAAGCTCTTTAGCAAGCTCTGATCTTATACTGGGAATAACGTACCATACTACTATTTCACATGGGGGTCTCATTTTAATCACACTTTCCTTTGAATTTGATTATTATTCATTATTTCAAATTTAATAAATTTCTTTTAAGTTTTAATAAAATTTAATTATATAAAAATTTAATAATTAACTGATTATATTGTTTAGCTCATATATAACAATTGACATATTATTATTTTTCATGAGTATAACATTATTCATTCTATAAAAAAAATAGGATTATCATTATAATTAATACAATTACAATACCATAATAGGGTTAAATTCCAGCCCCTTCTGTGAAGATTTCTTCAATTTCTGATTTTTTAGATAGAAAACCATTGATCTTCACAATATCAGTACTTATTCCAAGGTCTTTTATTTCCTTTTCTAGTTCGTCTTGACGTTGTAATATAAGTCTGATAACTTCTGCAACAGGATCTGGTAACTGTCCATGATCTAAATCTATTGCACATTTACGTTTTTCCTGAACAATTCTTCCAGGTATTCCAACTACAGTAGAACCTGGTGGTGCGGGTTTTAAAACTACAGATCCAGCACCGATCTTGCAGCAATCACCAATTTTAATATTGCCTATTATCTTTGCTCCAGAACCTATTACTACACCGTTTCCAATGGTTGGATGACGTTTCTTTCTTTCAAGACTTGTTCCCCCTAATACAACTCCTTGATAAATTAAAACATCTTCACCAATTTCAGCTGTTTCACCAACCACAACACCCATTCCATGATCAATTAATACTCTTTTGCCAATTTTGGCACCGGGATGTATTTCAACACCTGTTAAAAACCGGTTAATTGTTGAAATAAAACGTCCCCAAAATATGTGATTGCGTGTCCAGAACCAGTTAGCTAATCTGTGAATCCATATTGCATGAAGTCCAGGGGAGCATAAAACAACTTCTAGAGTACTCCTAGCGGCTGGATCCCTTGAGAATACCATTTGTATGTCTTCTTTTATTCTTTCAAACATTCAATCACCATTTTGTAAATATATAAAATTAAATGAGAGGCATATTACTTTATTATTACTGCCTCAATGTATTTATTCATTTAATTTACTACTTATAGTATTTAATTATTTAATTAGTAAAATCCGAGGATTCTGCTGCTGTCTTGAATATATCCTCGAAGACCCAATCCATACTAAGATATCTCTCTCCGGTATCTGGTAAAATTACTACTATAAGTTTTCCAGCGTTTTCTTCCTTCTCAGCTAGTTGGAGTGCTGCGTATGTTGCTGCTCCTGATGATATACCTGCAAGTATTCCTTCTTCCCTTGCTAATCTTAGAAGAGTTTTTGCAGAATCTTCATCTGATACTTGTATGATCTCATCTATAACTTCTGTTTGAAGTACATCAGGAATGAAACCCGGTCCAATACCTTGTATTTTATGTGGTCCTGGGCTACCACCTGAAAGTACTGGCGATGTAACAGGTTCTACTGCCACGGCTTTAAGTTCGGGTTTAAGTTCTTTAAGAGCAAGACCAACACCAGTAATAGTACCACCAGTTCCTGTACCTGAAACAAGTATGTCTATTTTCCCTTCTGTATCTCTCCAAATTTCTGGTGCTGTTGTTTCCCTGTGTATTTTAGGATTGGCTAAATTTTTAAATTGTTGAGGCATTACTGCACCTGGTATTTCAGCTGCAAGTTCTTCTGCTTTGGCAACTGCACCCTTCATTCCGTTGGCTCCGGGTGTTAAAACTATTTCGGCACCTAATAATGCTAACAATTTTCTTCTTTCAATTGACATAGTATCAGGCATAGTAAGGATAAGTTTGTATCCTCGAGCTGCAGCAACAAATGCCAATGCTATACCCGTATTTCCACTTGTAGGTTCTATCAATATTGTATCCTTATTGATTACTCCGGCTTCTTCCCCTGCTTCTATCATAGCGACACCAATCCTGTCTTTTACACTAGATAGTGGATTGAAAGATTCCAATTTAACAACTACATCTGCTTTTGAGTCTTTTGTCAATTTATTTAACCTTACTATTGGAGTGTTTCCTATAGTTTCGGTTATATCATTTGCTATTCCCCTTGTTAATTCCGGTATTTTAACCATATTTTTCACCTTCTTGTATTCTAATTTACCATTTTGAAATATATATAACTATCGTTATATAACAATTGTTATAAACTACTTGTTACTTATAAAACTTTTGTTTAACAACCTTAAGCAACATAAAAACTGATGTTTTTAACATCCATGTTGTAAATATTTCTTTTTCCAACTTTAAATAATTTTAAAAATAAATATTTAAACACCATTATAGTGTTTAAATGATTAATATCTGATATAATAATCTCCTAAATAAAATTATTTCTTTTATACACCACCACCATTGCTTTGTATCCCTTCTTGTGCTATTTTTTCTTCTTTAATCAAGTTGCTAACCCATGATGATGCCCAGTCTGCTAAGTCCTGTGCTTCAAATGGTTTTGGAATATAAGCTTCTTTGTTTGCTATTACATTTCTTGCCAGTTGTCTATATACTTCGGCCTGTTGAGAATCAGGAGCCCCCTCAATGGTTGTTACACCATCAAGTTCGCACATTGTAACTGTTGTGGATCTTGGAATGAATTCAATTACATTTGTTTCAGTTTTTTCACTGAAATCGTTTATCATGTCCCTGTGGGATAATTTGCCAATGGAATTTCCAATTATGCCTCCAAGCAAAGCACCACCACTTCCAGAATACTTTAATATACCTTTAAAAAGGTTATTAACAGCATATATTGCCATATAATCAGATGAAGTCACAGTGTATACTTGTTCAGCAATTCCTTGCCTTATTGGCATTGCAAACCCGCCACAAACAACATCACCAAGTACATCGTAAATAACAATGTCTGGATCGTAGTTATCTATAATTCCGTTATTGTCAAGTAGTTCAATAGCTGCTATAATTCCACGACCTGCACATCCAACACCAGGTTCTGGACCTCCAGCTTCAACACAATACACACCATTATATCCTTCAAATATAAGATTATCCAAGTCGTTTGAACCGCTTCTGACTGTATCCATAACAGTTGGTATTGGTTTTCCCTTTCTTAGTGTGTTTGTAGAATCGTTTTTTGGGTCGCAACCAACTTGCATTACACTATATCCCAGATCTGATAATGCTGCGCTGAGATTGGAAGTTGTTGTTGATTTTCCAATTCCTCCCTTTCCATATATTGCTATCTGTTTTCTTTTGCTCATCTAAAAACCTCTTTAAATTATTTATTCGTTAATTTAGACCATTATAATCTTTTAATGATTTAAAATCTCATTATAAATCTGATGAACCATCAGACATTTCAAATTCACATTAATTCTATTCAATTTGTGTGATAACGTATGAGATGATAACCTTAATCTCTATGGCTATAGTATGATTTAGTGATAGGAGTTCTAATGGCAGTTAGATTTTTTCAACTAATCTTAAGGGTCATCTCATACAATTATTACGGTGATAAATTGGTATTTGATATTACTTACATATTGACATGTATTACCTCCGAATTTATGTTTTGTTATTATTTTACAATGGTCCTGCGAATGTGCTTATGAAATCTTCCATAAGTCTAAGTCCGCCTGCATATCCCGTATAACTATCCCCTAATATTACCCTGTTATATGAAGGGAAACCAACTGTTACATGGAGAGCACCTAGTTCAGACATAGCGGTAGGTGATTCTAAAGAGCTTGAAAAGAGGAACTGGAAAGGTCTGTCCCGAAGTTTTTCTCTTGCCAAATGGGAATCATTTTCAAAGAATATTTCTGGCTTTACAGGAGTTTCTAATTCATTTGTAATTTCTTTAATAATTGCATCCCTATATTCTATAGGTGGATTGTCAGTTATTTGAATAATATCTGGAAGATATCCTACTTCATTGGCTAAAAATTGGGTTATATTAATAACTGCGTTAGTGTCGGCAACAACAGCAAAATATGAATGTGGACGCACTAAAATAATCGCATCTCCAGCATATTCAATGAAACGATATGCTTTACGCTCTTCATTGTCAACAAATTCTTCTACTACCTCATTGGGAACATCTAATTTTTCTCCTACTGTCCTTAGAAAATTATTGGTTTGTTTAGGGCCTACTGGAACGCTTGGAAAAGTTAAAAAAGGTGTTTCAAATTTTTCTTCTAACTTTTTAGCTATTCTATGCCCATTCCATGAAGAAAGTACCAGATTGTATTCAGCTTTTGGTATTTCCTTTAATTTTTCAAATCCATTAAACTCTGTAAAAATTACATTGGCCTTTAAACCAATACTTTCTAAGAGTTTTTTTACAGCATCCACTTCTCCCTTCCAGAATATATGCTGGTAAGGTACTATACCAAATACATTAACTAACCCCTTCTCTCTGGGTAATGGTTCCAAGATCTGATCTATCACTGCTTCAAAAAACAGTTCATAACCCTCATAGGAGCTACCGCTAAAACCTGGTGCGTTGATATTAATCAAAGGAACTTTTCCTTCGAAATCACGAATTACTGCTTCTACATCATCCCCTATTAAAGATGGGATACATCCAGATATGACTGCAAAAGCATCTCCTTCCATAAGTTCTGCAGATGATTCAATTAAACTTCTAAGCTTGTCTTCACCACCGAAAATTACATGTTCCTCCACAAGTCCTGTGGTGGGTGTACTTGTACCACCTACAGGTCCTCCGGCATTCTGTCCTCCGGCGTATAATTGTCCGAAAAGCTGTCCAAGTCCACATCCAAGTCCAGCATGTAATAATGGAACTACACCATAAATACCAAGAACTGTAGCATATGCTCCTGCAAGGGCACATGAATATTTGGGAGCTTCTACAAACTCTGTTCCTAAAGTGTTGTCGTACACCTCTTCTTCTATTTTTTTATCTTCTTTTGTACTCATTTAGAAGTCTCCTCTTTCAGGTAGTGTAATGGATTTGGCTGTTCATACCACCATTCTTTGTAACTGTCAGATGTTTTGCGTTTTAAGTTCTTTTGGAATGACGTACTGTCTAAAGACTGAAGTAAAAAGTTTCCAAATGCTACAGCACCAGCATATCCACTTTGGGCACTCCAAGGATCTGGATCTGCTCTTAATGAATGTATTCTGGTTACATTTTTCTCTCTCTTGTATGCTCCTCCCTGGAATGGGCAGGTTAATGTAATATCAGGATCCTTAGTTCTTGTAACATGTGCCTGTTCTGCTGCTTGGAATGTATTTACAAGAACATCAACATCTCCTATATCATCTACAAGTCTTTCAAGATCTTCTAATATTAAATTATCAAAATCTTGGGTCATGGCAGCTGATGATTTGAGTCCTAATTCATCGAAGTATGGTAGCTGTGATAAAAGTCTTCCCTGTCCTAGTGAGCCAAGAACTTCAATTTCACCGTCTCCCTTGAGTTTTTTGAATTCATCTTTGATTGCTTCCAATTTAGGGGACCATATCTTGTGTTCTTCTTCAATTAAGGCCTCTATTTCCTCTTCTTTGTCGGTATATTTGCCTATTTTCCTCAACCATTCATCGGTATTTCTAATTCCTGTTGGTGAAGGATACAAGAAAAATGGAACTCCAAATTCTTGTTTAAGTCCTCTTGAAATGTAATCAGTATAGGTTGGGCATAGTGGTGCTGTTACTGCTGCTTCTCCTAGTTGTTCAAACTGTTCTACGGTTGCAAATTCTGGAACAAAATTCACCTTAAGGCCTACTTTGTTAAGTAACCTTTTTATCTCTAAACGGTCTTGCCATGTGTATGATAGCATACTTGCAACGTTTACCAAGTCTTTCTGTTTTTTTTCTGTTTTTTTAACCAGGTATTTTAGGACTCCATGCCAAAATGCATCGTATCCTGTTTGCACTAGTCTAGATCTTACTCCTTCACAGTGTATAGGTACTATGGTTGCTTTAACTTCTGGTTGTATTTCTGCTACGACTCCTTCAATATCTTCTCCAATAACACCTGAAGTACATGTGGTTAGGATGAATATTGCCTTGGGATCGTATCTCTTTTGAGCCTCTAATACTGCTCTTTTCAATTTAGCACTTGCACCATAAACCACATCTTTCTGCTGAAGATTTGTGGTAATCCAATTTAATTCATAATGCTCAGGTCTCCCAAGTTCGGTTGGTATTCCTCTAAATAGTTCCCTATATCCTAATGAAGATGATGAGCATCCTACAGGTCCATGAAAGATGATGGCAGCATCTCTTATTGTGGCTACTCTTACTGTTAAATAAAAGTTTAGTACACATCCTGATGTTTGTTGGAAATTTCTATCTTTGCATTTAAGATTTCCTGCTTTTGCATCTTTTATTAGTTCGGTTGCTTTACCATAGTATACATTGGTACCTTTAGCTCGCTGTTCCCTGTTAGGGCAGGTTGCTTTTTCCAAGTCTATCTTATAATCCGGGTCATATTCTTCTGACATTTATTCGTTCTCCTTATTATTGTCTCAATTTTCTGGAATCTGAATATTTTTGAATAATATTAAAAATTATAACGATCGTTATATTATTTTTATTAAAAAAAATTTCATCAAATAACTTAACGATAGTTAATTATTGATTTATAGAAAATATTTAACATTATACACTGTATTTTATAGTTTTTTAACATTTTAACCACACACTGTTTATTTATTATAATTCCATTTAATTCAACTATGATGGATTAATTATCTACCCTCTAACTCTTTACATCTTTTTCAAGTCTAATAGCTAACTTTTCTAAAGCTTCATCTATATATGTTGGCATCATAAAAGGTTGTATACCATTTGAAATCAAACATTGTGATGCTCCGGGGCCAATTTGACTTACCAAAACTATGTTGGTGTCTTTTAGAAGATCTAGAGTACTATCCATCGAACTTTTTGAATGGTCTCTGTTATTACAGGTTGGAATATTCTCTCTTGTCTCAAGAAATTCAAACTTTCCATTATCATTTAAATCAAATATAAGGAAAACTTGAGCGTGTCCAAAATGTTGATTAACGAATTTCCCATCATTACTTGCTACTGCAACCCTTAAAGACATCAAACACCTCCATTTGATTTTGTTTATTCGCTATTTATGTTCACACTTAAAATTTGATACATTAAAATATACATTTGAGCATAGGATCTTTATTGTATAATAATGTACCAAAATTCAATCATGTGATTCTAGACATCATAAACAGTTTTTTTACAATGCACATTTTAATTAATATTTAAAATCATATAAATAGTTAACGATCGTTATATCCTATTTATTTTTAGTCAGTGACTTAACAACAATTTGTAGAAATTTTTATTTTATTCTTATTAAATCAGGATATAATCATTATTTTTAGAATATAATACAATAAAAATATATTTTTCTGAACATAATTCCAAGATCATAGTTAATTGTAAAATAAGAACTATCTAGGCTAGGGAATACGGCTTGTAACCAATGATAATACTCATTTATAGATGACTTATGAACATGGAAAAAGAACGAATATACCAATAATCATAAGTATAACAATAGTTAATTAATTTTATTAAAGATCATCGAGAATATATAATAAATTTATGATAATATAATAAATTATGAGGTATAGGTACATGAATAAAAGTATAGAAGTAAAGTTTCTAACACGTTTTTTAGGAATAACTGGTGAAAGAAAAACTCAAATAGACGATGTAAACAATGTTTCTGATTTAATTAATATACTACTCCAGAAATATGGGGAAAAATTTAAAGATCTTCTATTGGATACCAATGGGAATTTAAGGGATTATTTAAAGATCATGATTAACGGTGAAGATATAAGAGATATTGACGGACTTGAAACAACATTAAAAGATGGAGATCAAGTTGTAATGTTCCAAACAATAGCAGGCGGATAAATGAACTACCCTCTACTTTTTAAGGGGCTTCTTGCGAATATCTAATGATGGGACTTTTTTACAGAGTATCAATAGCATTTTCAATACGATTTAATGCTTCATGTAGGACGGATCTAGAACATGCTATGTTCATTCTCATAAAACCACTTCCAGATTCTCCAAAGATAAACCCATCTTCTAATCCTACTTTTGCTTTTTTTTTCATAAAGTTACTCAGAGTTTGATTATCCATACCAAGATCTCTGCAGTCCAACCATATTAGGTAGGTTCCTTCAGGGTCAACTACCCTGATATTTGGTATTTTATTCTCAAGGTATTGCTTAAGATAATCAAGGTTTTTCTGTAGATAATCCAATACCTGTTCCAGCCATTCATCTCCATGGTTATATGCTGCTTCCAATGCGATATATCCAAAGACATTAGGATTTGGTACAATACCATATCTTGTGTTGATAAAGTTATCACGCAGTTTTTTGTTGGGTATTATAATTGTTGAAACTTCCAAACCTGCAAGGTTAAATGTTTTACTGGGAGACATGCATACAATACTATTTTGTTCAAATTTCTTAGATATAGATGCAAAAGGGGTATGTTTTTGGTCTTTAAATAGAATTTCGCAGTGTATTTCATCGGAGATTACTACTGCACCATTATTTATAGCTATTTCTCCCATCTTAATTATTTCATCTCTTTTCCATAGTCTACCAATTGGGTTGTGCGGGTTGCAAAATATGATGGTTTTAATACGTCCCGCTTCTTGAAAAGACCGGGATTTAGAATGGAATTTTTCTTCAAGGCCTTTATAGTCTATTTCATATCTGTTGTTATTCATTTTGAGGCCGTTATTTACAATTTTACAACCGCTGTTAACAACTACTGGAAAAAATGGATGGTAGGTTGGTTCTTGTAATATCACCTCATCACCGGGATGTGTAAGTGAACGCACTGCAACATGAAGGGCTGGAACAACACCTGGAGTAAATACTATCCATTCTGGTTTGATATTCCAGTTAAATTTACGTTTCATCCGCTCAACAACAGAGTTTAGTACACTAGTTCCAGCTTGACTATAACCATAAAATGGATGTTCAACACGTTTTTTAAGTGCATCTATTATGGGTTTAGCAACTGGAAGATCCATATCAGCTACCCAGAGTGGGATCAAATCCCCACTTCCAAATATAGGTTCCATCATATCCCATTTAAGACAATCTGTATTCTTTCGGTTGCATACTTGGTCAAAATCGTATTTCACACATATAATCTCCAATTATTTTTAATATTATGATAACTAAACTTTTCTTCAAATTTTTATATGTTAATATAATTACTATTTATAACAATTGTTATATATTTTTCTTTTGTAAATAGTTTTAACATAGTTTAACCTTTTTCAACTGGTTTATATGGAAACTTGTTACTCTTGAATAACAAAATCTAATATGCCTTCATAAAATGTTTTATTTGATCAAACTATAAATTATTATTGTGGGGGGTTGGGAATATACAATAAATAATAAGAGTTTACAATTAGTTTTATTTTTAGGATTCATTATTGTGGGATCCATTAATCTATCTGGAGCTGAAACCCAATTAAATTAATAACCCTAACAACATAAAATTGTGAAAAATTATTTATACTTCTTTTATTTTCCATTTAATAACCCTCTACTTATTATTGGCTTCATTTTTTCTAAAATATTTACAAATATTTACAATTCTACTTTAAGAGATTGTAGATGACTGAACATTAAAATGTACCACAAGAAATAATTGAATTATTTTAGGATTCAGACACCTTATTTTAGTAGTAATATTATATTATCTATCAATGATAATCTACATGAATATTTTACTCGAAAACAGAAATTAGGAGATTTATATATGGAAATAGGATCATTAGAATATAAAAATAAAGTATTAAAGATAGAACAGATAGATTCACTTGTTTTTAGTGGAGGGGGAGCCAAAGGTTTAGCATATGCAGGAGTTGTAGATGAGTTAGGAAAAAGAGGAATTTTAACTGAAATAAAAAAAGTTGCAGGAGCATCAGCCGGAGCTATAATTGCCCTAATATTTGGATTAGGTTACAGTCCAAAGGAAATTATAAAGATAATTAAAAATACTAACTTTGCAAAATTTTTAGATTGTAATGGTGGAGTAGATTTAAATGCAGTACTTCAAAATCCATTAAAACATCCTATAGGAGTTGCATATCTTGGTGAAAGATTAATTGCAACAGGAGCATTATGTGATGGTTTAGTTGCACGTGAATTCCTTACCGGACTAATTGAAAATAAACAGATACCAAGAAATATCAATTTTAAACAATTATATGAATATACTGGAATTGAGTTAAATATTGTATGCTGTGACGTTTCAAGGAAACAAACAATTATTCACAATCATAAAAACAGTCCTAACCTTTCAGTCCTTGATGCTGTACATGCCAGTATGAGTATTCCATTAGTATTTAAACCGGTTGACTTATATCATGATGGAACTACTGGAGTTGATGGTGGAACAACAGATAACTATCCATTAGATGCTGTTCTAAATCCATTAGGATTCATCCTAACAACCAAGGAACAAGTAATGAAAACAAGATTTACAAAAATAAAAGGTGCATTTGATTATATCATTGCAATGATTGAAATGCTTGGTGCAAGTCATAATAATGAAATATTCAGTAAACAAGAGAATATTGATCGTACCATATTTATAGATACATTAGGTATTGGGGCATTAGATTTTAATATGACATCTGAACAAATAACAGCGCTTATTGAAAGTGGACGTAAATCTGTACATGATTATTTTTCAGATAAATAAGTCGATGCATTTGTTGATGTAAATGGTAAAAATTGAAATAGTTATTCTGATGAATATTTTTCAGTATACCATTCAATAAGTTCGCTTGATATACTTATCTTGGATGGCATAGGAGTAACCTCATCAACATCGAACCATTTTGCATCTATAATTTCTTTTCCATCAACATTTATCTCACCACTTTCATAATCAGCTGTAAAAGCTATCATTAAAGAATTTGGAAATGGCCAAGGTTGACTTCCAAAGTATTTAATATTTTTAACTTTCAAACCCACTTCTTCCATAATTTCTCTTTTAACACCTTCTTCTAAGGTTTCTCCCGCTTCAATAAAACCTGCAACAAGGGCATATCTATTTTTAAGGCCGTAAGAATGTTTTGCCATGAGTATTTTCCCATTTTTTATTATGGCAATTATCACAGCTGGAGAAATACGTGTGTAATTTATAAATCCACATTCAGGACAAATTTTTGCCATTTCATCCTCTACAATTTCAGTTAAGGTACCACATTTACCACAATATTGATGATTTTTATCCCAATTTATTATTTGAATTGCTCTTCCAGCCAACAAATATAAATCTTCATCTAAAACATCATACAAACCACGTAAATCTTCAAATATCATTCCATCAAAAGCATCTGTTCCCGGTGAAACTTCAGCACAAATGCAAGGATAACCATCAAGCTTGCCAAAATAATGTGTACGTATCAAAGAAATATTCAAAATTTTTGGATCTTCTATAAAAGGAATTTTAATGTCTTTTTCAGGATTTATAAGTAATTTATCAGAGTTAAAAATGAACCAATAGGCAGGGCTGTTTTCATGGCCATGTTTAACATCAGGATTATACCGCTTGTAAATACTTTCTCTCAACATAAATAAGAATATTTAATCTGTAGATAAATAATTATCCATTGAATTAAAGATGTGTATACCATGAAAGAACTCTCTAATATTGACTCAGATAGCCTTAACAATAAAAATGATAATGTGTCTCAGAACGATAAATTGTTGATAAAAAAATTAAATAAAGAAATTGTAGAAAAAAATAATGAAATAATTCAACTTCAAAATAAATTATCAGACTCATATGAAAGAATACATGACATAATCTTTGAGAAGGATTCTCTTAAAAAACAAATAAACAACTTTGAACTCAAACAGCTAGACATACAATTTGGCAAATTTGAAGAGTTAAAAAGTGATTACAACAAACTTGAACATAGATTGAAAATTACTAAAGAACATTTAGATGAGGCTCATAATCAGATCATATTCAATACGAAGGTTATAGAAGACCTTGAAAACAGGGGTTTTATGGATTATTTACGTAAAAGATTTCCTGAAAGCTTTGTTAACTACAAGAAGAAGATATAGAAAGAAATTTTTTTATTGTATTGATTTTGTTAACAATTATTAAAAATATTAGGTAAGTCTTATTTGTTGATATTAAATTTTAATTAAAATAATTAGGATGTAACAATTCAATATTTAATTCAGATAAGATATTTTATAGATTAGATTGTTTTAAAAAAATAATAAAATAAAAGAATTATGGTAAAAAGATTTAGTACGTTTTAATTCCATTTAATATTTAAAAAATGGAAGTAAAGAAAATCCAATTAAGGACTTCCTCCAGCTCCTCCCAGGTTTGCACCTGTTTGTGCGTCTATATCAATTTCACCAACATTAGTACCATTGTCAATTACCGGTACAACATATACCTGTTTATTGTCTTCTGTTACTAAAGACGGTGTACCTGCTGTTGCATTCGATACTTCAATGTAAGTATTGGCTATTTTCATTGCTTCTGCTGATGATATTGCTGTTTTGGTGCTTGTCTTTGTTGATGTGTTACTATTTGGATTCTGTGTTGTGTTGTTAATCTGTTGAGTTTGCTGTGTTCCTAGAGTTGTTGAATTATTGGTTGTATTATTACTACTTGTGTTTCCATGAGTAGCATATACGAAACCCGATACAGCTGCTACAACTAGTACGGCAACTATGATTTTTTTCATCATATATTTTTCCCCCTTAGAATGGAAGTGATGCATATACTCCTTCTAATTTAAAGGTTTTAGTGTTCCAGTTTTTTATAACTCCAAAAGAGTTTCTGAAGCTGGTTCCATCTGCATAATGCCATTTACCGTTTACATATACTTGTGCCCATACATGACCATACCAATGTCCACTTGAAAACTTACAATATCCATGTTCATATCTTGCGGGTATTCCTGCTGCTCTCTCAAGAGCAACCATTAAGTTGGCTGTATCAGCACAGTTACCTGATCTTGAGCTTAATGTACCTAATGCACCTTTCTTTGAATTGTAGTAAAAGGCATAATTGATATGGTTTCTTACCCAATTGAAGATTTTTACAGCACTTGTGAGTTTTGATTTGGAGCCTTTGGTAATTGATTTTGCCAATGCTTTTATTTTAGGATTGGTTGACTGACAATGTGCTGAAGGTTTTAAATATGGTTTAAGTGCTGCTGGTACAGGCTGTACTTTTGGCTTAACACCAAATTTTAGTGTATATGGAGTAGCTAAGAGATTTCCTGATATATCCTTTAAACTGCCAGTATTTAATTTAACTTCATATATTTGTCCGTTAATCAGATTTTTTAAAGGATTAATTGATAATAAATTACCCTTGATGCTAATTTTAATGGGAACATGTATTCCTTTACTATTACTAAGTACTATCTTACCTGATCCAAGACTAATTTTTTCGTTAAATGTGATGATTATTGTTTTATTTGGTGCTGTTATGTGTATGTTCTTGTTGTTAACAGGACTAGTTTTAATCACCTTAGGTGGTGTTTTATCCTCACTAACCGCTTTTGTGGTAGTTGTTACTGCTGCTGTATTTGTTGTTACTGTGTTTGAAGATGTTGTAACTGGGTAATTAGTTGTTGAAATTAAATCTGTGCTCATTTTACTAGTGTTTGCACTAACTGAATTTATTGGATTTGTCACAGTAGGTGATAAATCGCTTTTAACGCTTGAATTTAGACTGCTTGTTCCGTTAACAGCTGCAGCCGATGAAACGTTAACATTCAAAATTAGAGCAAAAGCCAATAGCAAAATAACTGAGCAAATTGCTTTTCGCTTAATTTGATCGCCTCCGACGTCCAAGTTTGTCAAAAAAGATTTTTTAAAGACACTTCTTGAACTTAAACTCTAAGACTTCAACATCACTTATAAACCCTTCGGTCAAATTTCTAAAAAAAGGCAGCCTAAGGACTCTTTTATCAATTTAAGGCACTTTATGTCGATATTGAATTACCCATATATCGATAAGTCCCCTCAGTTCTTGTTTCTAAGAAATTAGGTATACTAAAACTATTTATCATTAAAAAAGCAGTATTCAAACATTTTTCAACATTGTCCCATTAGTCCGCATATAAAAAAGCAGAATTTTAAGAAGTCGTATGATCTAATTAGGTATGATATCTATCTTAATTAGATTTTAAGAGATTTTATATAGTTTTAACTAATATTACATAATTAAAAGCTGTGATTATAAATCCATCATAATCATTATTTTTTGTTGATAACAGCATATTAATTAAAATCCTAGTTAAAAATGGAAAAAAATCTAAAAATATGGTATTAATACGAATTTCAAATTTAATTGTTAGAAAAAATTGGATATATAGTTAACAAAATAATATGGGATATATTAATCCATAGGGGCTTTATTCATTGGTAAAGTTTTTCAATCTAAAAATAGAATTATTATAATATAGTTCAAGGATTATCTGTCAAATTGGTAAAAAAAATAATACATTAAACGAATAAAGTATAAAAATTTTTTTAATCTATAGATCTTCAATCCACACACTTTAGTAATAGGGAAAAAAGAAAAGTTAAAGTAATTAAACATTTATTTATAAACTTACTAATTTCACCAATACTTTTCATAATCCAACGATAGAACTACTATGAGTATAATAAATTGGTGATAGCATGATTATTTTGTATAATAAATAAACAGGGGTGCAAAAAAAATGAAAGTATTAGCAATTAATGGAAGTCCAAGAAAACAATGGAATACTGCTACCTTGCTAAACAAGGCTTTGGAAGGTGCATCTTCTAAAGGAGCTGAAACAGAACTAATTAATCTTTATGATCTTAATTTTGTAGGATGTACAAGTTGTTTTGTATGTAAATTAAAGAATGGAGAATTTTATGGGCACTGTGCATTTAAAGATGAACTGTCTCCTGTGTTAAAACATATCGAGGATGTTGATGCTTTGATACTAGGTTCACCAATATATCTTGGAACAGTAACAGGTGTAATTAGATCATTTTTAGAACGTTTAATTTTTCCTTATTTAGTCTATGATACCAATCGAACATCCCTGTTTCCTAAAAAATTACCAGTAGGATTTATTTACACAATGGGGGCTAATGAAGAATTTATAAAAGCTTTAAGCATAGACAAACATATTGAGCTGAATGAGATGTTGTTAGGTAGAATGTTCGGTTTGTCAGAATCTTTGATAGTAACAGATACTTATCAATTTGATGATTATTCAAAATATGTCAATTCTTTTGATGTAGAGGAAAAGGCAAAAAGACGCAGAGAAGTCTTCCCTAAAGATTGTGAAAAGGCCTATGAGATGGGTATGAGATTTGCTGAAAAGGTATAATTTCACCTTTAATGGTGATTAGCTATCAAACTTTTAAAACAAGTTAACAATTTTTGGAATAATGACGAATAAAAAAATTAAAATTTATTTTAATAAATTTTTTTTATTCTATCTTTTCAAAATCTTTTTTTGGTGCTCAGCAGATTGCACATATCTCAGGAGCATCTCTTTCAACAGTGTTTCCACTTATTAGTTTTCGCTTTGGCTAAAATAATAGCTTTAAATGGAGCATTAAACTTTGGTTTCATCGGAGGTCCNNGGATTGTTATAGTCCCCGCAGCAGTAGTACCCATCCCAGTGGCATTAGCAGCAGTTGGCATAATAGTAGTAGGAGTACCATTCACAGACTCCTTACCCATTTTCTTATCCGCATTCACTACATTCTCCATAACATATGGTTTGGGCATGGATGGCAATAATAAGAATAAAACAGATAAAAGCAATAATTAATTGGTTAAGACATTATAGTATCATATCAGGAGGTTAGATGAATCTATTCGTTAAAAATGATAGTTTCAAGTTTAAAATTGTAAAAAAAAAACTACTCCTGATGATTTTGTTCATATATTTGAATTTCCAAAAAAAATAAAAGATTTTGATTTTCTAACTGGGAATTATCTGGCTATTAGTGATACAATCCCGAGAATTATCATTACTACTATTGCCACATATAATAGCCACAGAGCGAAAGCTGGGAACAATAGCAAAATAATTAAGAAAATTATAGCAAGTCCCAGTAATGAACCACCACTAGCTTGTTGTGTCTCTACCATTTTTTTCAACTCCCCAAAATTTTTTATCTAATTATATTATTTGTTTTATCAAACATATATATTTATGATGAATAATAATGTTATAAGATGTGACAAGCTGAAAAAATTGAAAACTACAAAGAAATAAGATCTTCTTTTGTCCATACTTTCGAAATGCAACTGCCATTCTCTAAAACTTGTTCTAATGGGATCTTATCAGTTCTTAATCAATTGCAATAACATATGGTTATTATTGAAACCTATTAATCCTCAATTTTATACATCAATTTCTTGATATATCCATACTATTATTTTGAGTATGAGTATAACCATTTTAATTGAAGTAATAGTAACTCATTAAAATAGTAATTATTAGTGCCTTAGTTCGGGAAATAATAAGATATATTGAAATAATAGATTTATCAAATGAAAAAATGGAGTTTTTAATCTCAAAAAAATTAAGTTAAAAAAACTGTAAAATAACTTAAATTAAAAGTACCTAATATGTTAAATTAATATCTAACAAATGATTAACCCTTTAAATTAAATCTTTAATTTTTTTCATTAGGCCTATCTATGAATAATCCTCCATGATAAGTTATAATATTCTTAATATCATACTTTTCAAGCTTCTTAAAAGAATCTATTGTTGATTGGACTTATTTTTCAGTCATAAAAATAGTTGGTGAAATGAGATTGATTTAAAAATATGGGATAATAAAATTTCAATATATTTTTTATTAATGTATTTTAATCATGGATACTTCCCAAATTGATATGATGTGTTGGCGGAATATTCTATAATCTATTTTTTATAATAATCATATTTTGATTCTATTTTAAAGAAATTGATATTTCATTATTTTTAAATCTAGAATTTTTATAAGAAATATTTAAATATAACAATTGTTATAATAAATTAACGATTGTTATAGTTTAATTAAAGTAAATATTTTTAGTAATAAAATATAAATAATTATTATGAAAAATAAGGAGTATATAATAAATGCGGATCGGATATCTCTCAACCATATACCACACATCGTTCATTTTAAAAAGTGGAAAATTTCCCTTTGATAACCTTGAAAAAACTGATTGGATACTATTTCCAACAGGTCCGGCCATGATCAAGGCATTTAAAGATAAGGAAATAGATTTAGGATATATTGGACTTCCACCCGTCATGATAGGTATAGAAAAAGGTATGAAAATAAAATGTGTTGGTGGTGGACATATTGAGGGGACTGTAATGATTTCTGATGAAACATACCAGTCATATAATGAATTAGATGATGTTGAATCGGTTATCAAACAATTCAACAAGAAAACTATTGGAACACCAACTAAAGGTTCAATACACGATGTTATAATAAGAAGCATTTTAAAGAAAGAAAATATTTCAATCAACAATTACCCATGGGCTGATTTTATTCCAGATGCAATTCAAGATGGTGAAATAGCTGCTGGTGTTGGTACACCTTCCCTTGCAACTGTAGCATCGAAACAATTTAATACCAAAATTATACTTCCACCAAAAACTCTTTGGCCCTACAATCCAAGCTATGGAATAGTTGTACAAAAAGAATTAATATCCAATTCAGGAGATTTTATTATAAGTTTCTTAAAGGCCCATGAAGATGCCTCTAATTTAATAAGAAATGAACCTGAAATAGCCGCGGAAATAGCTTCTCAAGAAATGGGAGTTGTAGATAAAAAATTTGTTTTAGATACTTACAAAATCTCTCCACGTTACTGTGCTAAAATTCCTGATAAATACATCGAATCAACAATGAAATTTATACCTGTATTAAAGGATCTGGGCTATATGAAAAATGATCTAAACGTTGAAGATATATTTAACCTCAAATTTATAGACGAAGCACACACTGAAGAAGCCCATTACTAATATTGGAATACTAAATTTGAAAATAATATGTTAGATAAATATTAAATTCATATATTTAAAACAAAATTAAAAAAATTCAAGTTGTAGTAGCTTTTGCAGTCGTATATGCATCATATAATCCATAAATCCAAACCAATAGTCATTTTACATTATAATAACTTTAGAAAATATAGTAATAATAATTGAATTATGAAAGAGTTCTATTGTAATCTCAAAAAAAGAATTCAAAGTTCATGAATTTTCAGTCGATTGGTGTAATTTGCTAAGATTAAAAGTGATCGCGGTATGTGAATTGGTCACTTACTATATGGAACGAACTCAAAATGAGAGTCAAAGTTCATCCATATGAATGCTCTCATTATGCTTTCATTATCACCATATATAACTTCTCTCTCTGGTTATATTGATCGATCCTGCAATCAAGCAGGCAAGCGATCTATATAAAAATTAAGACAGTTGATAAGGAGTTACTAAATTATTACAAAGCATTATTGATACTTCAGAATAAAGGCGAATATTAGTGGATTAAAACATCCATTTTATATAGTATACTTCTAGATAGAATAAATCAAAGCATGTAACTTGAGGGGTATAAAATTTATGACTATAGGATCAATAGTGAATGATGCAATAAGGTATCCTCTTTCAGATTGGAAGAAGTATTTGATATTAGGAATTATATTTGTGATTGGAAATCTTGTATATGTTACACGTTTTGATGGATCAATAGTTTTAACAACAAATATCGCAATAGAATGGGTTTTGGGTATAATTGCATTAGCAATAATCTTGTTAGTACGAGGTTACTTGTTGAGAGTCATAAAATCATCTTTAAATGGTGTAGCTGAACTGCCAGAATTTAATAGATGGACAGATATGTTAAAAGACGGTGTCAAATTATCCATAGTTGCTTTTGTTTATTCTATTCCTGCTATCTTGATCATAATAGTTTTTGCAATTTTATCTTATACATCAAATCCAATAATTGTTACTAATACACTTTCAGGGGCAACGGTCTGGTTTTTAATAGGAGGAACAGGACTTCAGGCTCTTCAGGCATGGGCTGGAACATGGTTTATTATTCCAGTTTTATACATGATCATAATTTACCCAATAATTGCAATGGCACTTGCACATATGGCAAATAATGAAAATAAACTCCTAACAGCCTTTCAATTCAGGGAATTAGTCCAAATAATAGCAATCAAAGGATGGGGAAATTTTATAATATGGTACATAGTCATAGGAATTCTATTTTTTATCTTAGCCTTCATTATAGGAGCCCCTATAATTATATTTACAATTATAATTCACACATTTATAAGAACAATACCTTTACATCTCTTACAAGATGAGTTATTGTCGTTGCTTTTATTTCCTTATCTCTACATGTACTTTGGAAGATCTATAGCATTGTTTTATAAATCAGATAAGATTCATTCACTCCTAAATGATAGATATGAGGAATTTGCATAACCTATGCATCAATAATAGACAGCAAAGTGGTTTTAATTGATGGTGAAAGATTATCACAGCTCATGATTGACCATGATATTGGTATATCAAAAATCAAATCATATGATCAAAAAAAAATTGATACAGATTATTTCTTATAAGACTAGAAAATAAATTAAAGTTAATATTTATTTTAGGAGGGTTAAATCTGGAAGCTAAAAGTAAAAACTTAGAGTCAATAAAAAGATATGGAAAGCATTTTGGAATTAGCCAGTTTTATCATCCTTTAATAATCGGCTTTATGAATAAAAATATTGTTAAATACGGAAACACTTTAAAAGTTTTTATAGATTCTTATTCTTTCGAAAAATTGTTATCTGAGGGTAATAAAGATGCTGAAAAAATATTAATTTGTTATACAAACAACTATTTTGATTTTACGAGATCGACATTAGATTCAAAAAATAAAGAGCTTAATATAATACCTGAATTTCAAAAAAAATATGATCTTTTTTGAGTTCATTTGAATTCAATTCATTAGAATTAATTTTCATTTCAGATACTTTGAAGGGTTCTAATGATAAAAACCCCTATATACTCATAACAGATAATGAAAAATTGCTAAAAAATAGGTTAATTTTTGAATCATCAAATATTCTTAACTTAACTATTGGGAACCCTTTGTATATTGTTACAATAGAATAAGCCAAAGAAATTATGGATTTATTTTTGAAATACCGGAATGTATACTTAACATCAGGAATCAATCATGAAACCTGTAACAAAGGGCTGTGGTATTGGTATTCTTTAAGATCTAAAATTCTTTATTTTCATGTTGGTGCCATATAGATGAACCATATTTAGATGCATTTTCGGATAGATTTGTATATCTTTTAAGAAGTATTGATGAAATAGGAACCAAGTATTATGGTGGAACCAATAATGATACATTAAATGATACTATGTATCATTTCAATTATTTTATATCTTTAATTACTGGCATATTCGATGCTCTAGCGTTAATAACTAAAGATCAATATAACCTGAATTTTAGAGGGGATAATTATCCTCAAAGAACTTCTTTAAATCCGCTTGCTGGGGGAAATTTCTTAAAAGCACTTAAAAAAAGGAATAGTACTCTTAGGGAACATATCAATGAACATGTAAACTTTATAAAATTAATTTATGAATTAAGAGAATTAGTGATACACCGGAAAATGTTAGAAAAAACACAATTAAAGATACATCCAATAAATTCAGATAAAATTCAAATTAGGAAGGATGAAGGTTGGAAAATGAATTGTATCTTGATTGATAAATCTATTTTGAATTTTATTGGGCGAAATACAAATAAAATCCAAAAATATAAAAGTGTAACTGAATGGGGTATTTATCAATTTGAGGATGATTCCATATTACTAGAACCGTTTGATTTTAGCAAAATGGTTTTGAAAAAGTTGATTAATTTTTCGAATGAATATTTAAATATTTTAGGATATAAGAGATATTTGGACGAAGTTAAAGATGTTAATCCTCAAGATCTATATGTTTTATCAATTGAGGCTTTCAAGAATGGCAAGTTAGGGTTATAATCTTAAACTCTGAGTACAAAAATACATAAATCCGTAACTAACTTACATTTGATACATATTCAATTAAATTCGCTATTTTTTTATTAATTGTTGAATCCCTAGTTGTGGGTTTGCATAATTAACAAGTTTAGGGATATGTTTGCTTTAGAATATGAATAATTTAAATTAAACATTTGCACACCAGTCAAAAAAAAGCTAATTATGTGTTCCTGTCTAGAATTTAATAAACAATTAAGCATATAAATAACCAATCCATGAAATGAGGGTGTTGGATGCATATCAATGTAATAGCATTGATATTTTAGAATAAAGCTTGCATTACAATGAATCAATGCATCATTAAATCAAATGTTTCTACTCACTTAATAGATTGAGCAATTGCCCGCTTGGTTGATGGCTAGTTGAATGGGTTCTATTATTAATTAGTTTTAAACATAGACTTGCACAATCGATTGCTCAATAGTTTGATTGTAGGATGTATTGCTCAATAAATATAAAATTAGTTTAAAAAATAGAAAAGTTAATTATATTAACTTTAAGAGTAGTTCTTAATACAATATCATGTTTTGTTTAAAAATTTTAGGGTATAATTAATAAATGAAGGATTGTTGATTATGTGTCAGTTTTGTATGCAACATGGTGCTGGTAAAAAATGGTATCTTTCAGCTCAAAATTATACTGATAAGTTAGCTCTTGAAAATTATAGACATTTTTGTCTAGGCATGATGTTCATTCCCAACATATAATATAATGCTATTAAAATCACATAAACAACGAAAATAATGATACCCATTATTGTTTTTCCAGCGTATACACTACCAATACCTGGTAAAAATATGGATATGATTAATGCCAATATAGGATTCGCCAATTTTTCACCCCAACCATCCGTTTAATACTTTAATAGTAAGTAATGTGATATATCATATTTATCTATCTTTTATTACCATTATAAATACTCAATAACTTCTGATATATCATATGTGTTCTATAAAACCTTTTATCCATAATAAAAATTATAATTTACTGAATTTGATCCTGATGAATAATTCGTTTTAGTGGGAATTTTGTTAAATATTATGATAAATAGTGGATTAGTATAAAATTCTTAAAAAATTAGTCATATACATTAGTGATGATTAAATTATAGACAAATAACTTCTAAACGATTTGAAATAATTTAATTGATTTTGCAGATATCTACGTCCTAAATATTAGGAGCTTAATTCATAAAACATTAAAATGATCTCAGATAGATGGATAACAACATATCAAACGGTACTTTTTAACCGAATTAATATATCCCTTTTTTCTTCTTCATAAAAATTAGTATAAAACAAGATATAATTATAAAAAAAATCTTCAAAATTTAATATATATATATATCTGAATTATCTAAATAAATTTTTAAATCTAGGATACAGTTAAAAAATCAATGAAGGGATTATTTTTTAACCATTTACAGAGGTTACATTATTCAATATAGATCACAAACATGGTGGGTATCGACTTTAATATTGAAAAGTGTACATTCTGATTCTAAGTTATCAAAAAGCCCCTTATCACAATATTTACAGTTCATACAATTCTCATTTGAGTTAGTTTCTCTGAAATTAAGTGCATCGGCTTGTTGTTCTTTAATTGATTTTATATTTGGCATCATTTCAACTAAACTTAAACGTATTTTAACATCCTCCCACACAAATTCTCAAAATTTAAATCATTTAAGTAAATATATTAAGGTAGTAAATTGAACACATATTGAATACAAGGAAATTAACAGATTAAATCGGCTAAATAAAGAACTTTCTAGCATATACATAGTTAATTTATATTAGGGGAATAATGATGGAGTTGAATAGGATTGTTTTTCATTCCAGGATTAAATTGTTATGTAATTCTCCCATAGAATTTTGGAAATCCATTATATGTTCAGTAATTAACGGAATAAGAACCTCATTATCCTTTGTCTTTAAACGATCAGGAATTACAATGACCATAGCAATTAACAATATTTCTGATGATTCTTCATATAAGGTTTCTGATATCATTGAATAACCATCATCTATATACCAGTTATATTGGTCTAATCGATTTTTTAAAATAAATATTGTTTTTTACTAACTCTCATATCTTCAAATTTAAATATAATGTCTATTGAGAAGGTTTAATTTTAATTATTTCACTTTTTATAAATTTTAAAATACACCACCAATTATAATAATTGTCTTTAATCACAAATAAATTTTATTTTAAATATAACTTATATGAAAAATTTCACAATATATAATATAAAAAGACTCAAAAAAAAAATTATAGATAAACAATATTTTTTATAATTCAACTGTTAATCACACGGCATCTATAATAACCAATATAATCCATTACATTCTCAGATACTAAAGTTTTTCACAAAACTTATTTTAATTTAACAAAATATCCGAGTCAGTGTTACCTCCAAAATAAACTAAAGATTGAACAAATTATGATAAACCTATTTTTTATAATAAAAAAAAGAATCGGGTTCACCCATTGTAAAAACAAATAATACCTTACTGTCTATATACCGAAATCAATTTAATTCAAAAAAATCATAAATTTTATTATTGTTTAACAACATAATATTAAATAGGTGGTGGTCTTATCAAGCCAACAGAAACATTTAATCTACTAGTTACACTCCAAGGAAAGGAAGATGTAAATTCTGGTGTTGAGTTATTGGGAATAGAAGAAATTGATATGGCACTCCAAAATGATGAAAAAGTGCTTAATATTAAAGAATCAAACTTTTCCAATGTTATTTTAATAGATTTGGCAATGGAACCATTAGATGCTGTTAAATTACTGGAAGATGCTCAAACCACAGTGATATCTAAAGTTGTTCTAATTGAAGATGTGGTTAGAACCCGTTTAGATATTATATTAGAAAAGATCATTGATCTTGCGACAAATAGGATTGTTCCAGAAGATTCATTTAAGGTTATATGTGATTTAAGGGGAAGAAAATATATAAAATCAAGAGAAGAATTAATTGAAAAAATTTCAGAAGAATTAATAGAAAAATTTGATGCTAAAACTAATGGCTCCGATGCTGACTGGGTGGTACAAGTCGAAATTGTCGGTGAAAATACAGGTATCAGTATACTAAATCCTGAAATGATACTTAAGAAACTGTAAATAAATTCCCTATTAATATTTTTTTTTAACGGATTAAACGCCTATAAATATGTGCAATTTTTGGGGTTATAGCTATTTATGAATTCATTGTAAATTTTACCCACTAATATTATATCTATAAATCTTTTTGTAATCTTAAATTAATCCATTTATATTATTTCCAAATAAATTTTTAATTATTTTATTTTTTTTCTTCTCTGATGCTCTACCATTACACCCACCAATGAACACGAACCAATTTTAATGGGAGGTAGATTTTATATGAGTGATACAAAACTGAAACTTAAAGTAACAATTCCTGCAGAACAACGAATTAAGAATAATAATGATATTGAATTAGTTATAACTCCTAAAAAAGAAGTTTTAGAATGGTTTAAAAGTACTAAGGGAATTATTAAGGAAATAGAGGGAGTTCAAAGAAAAAATGA
This sequence comes from Methanobacterium sp., assembly GCA_003158115.1. Taxonomy (GTDB): domain Archaea; phylum Methanobacteriota; class Methanobacteria; order Methanobacteriales; family Methanobacteriaceae; genus Methanobacterium_B. The sequence goes on along the minus strand of PMGM01000048.1, from coordinate 9,026 downwards.
TTTAAATTCAATGGAGTGTCCTAACTGCAAATCCCTAATGTTAAATTATAAATCTATACATGAACCCGGAGAGCTATGGCACATATGTACCAAGTGTAATATTTCATTTACACATAGACAGCATAGATACTTCACTAAAATGATCAAACGACTAATAAATGGAGATAATACTTTTTTAAACAATATCTCGGAATAATAATTATATCCTCTACTTTTAATCGAGGTAATAGGATATTATCTTAAGATATTTTTCACAATTAACTTCTATAAGAATAAATTGAACATGGGAATAAAATAATTCTGTAGAATGGATATTTGGATATGTATTGGATGAAAAAAATAATAAATAGATTATCTGCTTTTAGTGGATGGGGCTGAAAACTTTATCCCTCTTGTATGAATGTAATATCCATTTTTTGCCACATATGCGGTAAAAACACTCTGATTAAATTTATTATCCTCTTTAATTTTATATTCATATAAAAAAATATTATCTAATAACTCTTGAATTCAGATTCTGTTGTATTTGTAAAGTAAAATGCATAGGAAATTTTTTACCGGATTTAAGTTCAGAATTAATCAGAAAACTGTTAACATTTTGAATTTCCATATTACCCCCTCTAAATATTTGAAATTATTTAGAAATATGATGATAAATTCTTTTGTTCAAAAAAAAAAATTATTTAATGTATTGTTTAACATTTTCTCTTACAATAGATGAAGCACCATAGTTTTTAATTCCTTTCAACATGATTGGAAACTTATTTTTAGGTATCAGAACATTTACTTGTGAAAATGTACTTCCCTCTACAACGGTTGGTTCATCTGAACAGTACTCATTAGACAGAAGAAACTTCTTAACATCTGCTACTTTAGTGTTGGATATGTTAAATTTGACATCGAAATATTTCCGGGCATTTATAGCACCAAAAAGTTGTTCAAACATCATTTGAGCTTTTTCTAACTTTGCACCTTTACAGCTTGGTCCAGCATAAAGCCCTGCACTCGATTCCATGATGGTTTCAAGTTCCTTTAATCCAGCCTTTCTAAGGCTGTTTCCTGTCTGTGTATTATCAACTATGAGATCTGCACCCTTTGCAATATACACTTCTGTTGCACCGTCAGAGTTAATCACCTGTACCATCTGATTATTACCATCACGAAGTCCTCGTACCTGTACAAATGGAACACTATCGCCAAATATTTCCTTATACCCCTCATTGTTCATAAAGAACTGTCTGGTAAGATTTGGATATTCTGTAAAGCATAGTATTGGAGTTTTCCTGTTTTTATTAGCTCTGAAAAATTCTGTTAATGAATCATAAGGAGATTCCTTAGGAACACCAACTATGAGTCTGGTCTGACCATAATCTAGATCGCCTATTTTTCTTATTAATTTTTCTTTGTAATTAACAGATTCTTCCTGTGCCCAATCTTCTCCGATTATTGCAATGTCAAGAATTTGACGATTCAATTCAACAGGAGCGCTTTGTGGGCGGGTTAAAAATCCTTTAATTTCAGGGTCGTTGACTATTACTATCTCATTTGATTCATTGCCAGGTTCATATCCCCGAACCTCGTAACCTGCATCAACAAATAACTGATAAGTATTACCCCTGTTTACATTATTTAAACTCCCCTTTGGGAGACCTAGCACTATCTTGTTCATACTTATAAGCAACGGACAATTATATAAAAATCTTTCGATATGTTTTTTAATTTTTAAATTGATTCTTCCCTTATCCATAATCAAAGTAATTAGTGATAGGATCAAATCTAAAAATGGAACTTGTAACTAAATTGGTTTGTTAAAAATAAAAGGAAAAATAAATTGTATAAATATATTTTAAGTTTGTATAGAATTTAAAATTTATTTTATATTTATATTCGTTCTTTGTACCTTATTTCTGTAAATATTAGAGTGTATTTGGTACTTTTCTTCGTAGTCTATATCAATTTGAGCATCAAGATGTTGGTTTAAACTTGCAATTAATTGTAAACCTAGACTTTCTCTGTTTTACCATCATAATCAGAAGACATATCTGGTGGTGGTTATATGATCTTAGTGGCCATATGACTGCTCACTACAATGAGATCTATGATAACTCATCAAAGTACTGGTAGCCAAGTTTATGGTCTCACTGGTTCAATGATTTAAAATATAAGTGGTGGGGTTCAAATATAAGACCAGCCTTTCATATGATCTTGGGAGTTAGTTAATCAAATTATTCACCATGGTTAATGAGAATCGAACCTCTACAAAAATAGTTAATGAGAAATTAAAGATTTAAAATTTTTAAATTTAGTATTATTTTCTTATTATATTTGTTTTCTTAAATTATTTATTAGAATCTTTTTTTCCTGTGCTGATACCATTAAATGTCTATGATGAAAACTCCATAATTTTGATTGATAATTTTAAGATGAGTTAGAACTCATGTTGTATCAAGACACTTTATTTCCCCATCAAACTCCTTGAATTTATTGGCAAGACCCCTGAAGTAGGGAATATAAACCTTGTAAAATGCCAATTTGTCCGGATTGATATTATTTTTGACAAGTACCTCTTTTAATCCAGCTATCTTCTCTTTGGTACGTGAATACATTGGATTGTAAGGATATTCGCCCATAATAATGCCATCAGCACCCATTTTAAAGGCATGTAAGATGTGTTTAGGCATGATCCTGTTCATAGATGGAATCTTAATTATCCTAACCGAACTAGGAACAGTTATCTTATTTATTCCAATGTTATCAGCAGAGACATATCCAACCGAATCGAGAAATGCTATGATACGATTTTCATCTGGTTTTTTATCCTTTAACATACCATCAATAGTGGCGATTATTTGTTCATCTGTCTGGCCCATAATCTCTATAGCATTATTTTCACATTCCCATATACAAGCTCCACATCCAGTACATGAAATTGGATCAACAGTTAAAATACCATCCTGTATGTAAGCTGCTTTGTATTTACAGATATCAATACATTTCTTGCACAATGTACATTTTGATGGATCAATAGATGCAACAAATGGTTCTAATTCCACACCACCATTTATTAACTCTGAAATTTTTGCTGCAGCAGCATTAGCCTGTACTATACTATCAGTTATATCTTTAGGTCCCTGAGCAGTACCACAAACGTATACACCTTCCACTTCAGTTGCAACGGGTTTGATCTTGGAATGCTTTTCCTTGACAAACAGTTCTTCTGTAAGTCCAACATCTAATAAACCAGAAACATTGATGGTTCCATCTGATGGTTCCATTGCAGTGGAAAGAACAACTAAATCCGCTTCTATTTCAAGGGGTTCTCTTGAAAGTGTATCCTCCAATCTCACAGTAAATATTCCATCTTTCTCTGCAACTTCTCCAGGTCTGCCCCTGATTAATCTTACACCATTTGACTGTGCATATTTAAAGTATTTTTCATACATACCTGGTGTTCTCATATCTGTGTAACAAATAATAACATCTGTATTGGGGTAATGCTGTTTAATAACATTTGCATGTTTGATTGCAACCATACAGCAGACCTTGGAACAATACTTTCTTCCACCTGGTTTTTCATCCCTCGAACCCACACATTGAACCATTACAACACGTTCAGGAATTTTATTGTTAGATGGTTTCAGTAATTTACCCTTGGTTGGACCGTTAACTCCCATGATCCTTGCAAGTTCCATCTGGGTAACAATATCTTCATGATGTCCATAGGAATATTCAGGTCTTTTATTCATATCAAAGGTTTTATGACCTGTAGCTATTACAACAGAACCAACTGTCATTGGAATAACTTCACCTTCCATGTCAAGGTCAATAGCATTCATTCTGCAGATCTCTTGACATTTTCCACAGTTTTTACAGTTCTCGAGATCGATTGTGTAAACATCGGGCACTGCCTGTGCAAATGGTTTGTAAATAGCTTTTCTAAAGGTCATTTCTTCGTTCCATGAATCTTTAACTTCGACAGGACAAACTTCTGCACATTTTCCACAACTTATGCACCTATCTTCTATTACCTTTCGAGGTTTAGATTCAATTAAAAGATGGAAATTACCGGACCTTCTCTCAGCAGCTTTTAAAGTTGTGTTGGTCATTATTCTAATGTTTTTATGTTCCACAGCCTCATTTACTAATGGATTTAATAAACACATTGCACATTCTTCTGCTAGCTTCTCTGGTGAGAATAGTTTACCAACCTTGACCATGGCCCCTCCAATTGTTGGTTGTTCCTCTATAAGACAGGTTTTAATACCTTGTCTTGCAAGTGAAAGCGAAGCACTTATACCGGAAATTCCCCCACCAATCACCGCAGCACTCTTGGTGGTCTTACGTAACACCGGGTCTAAAGGCTGTGCATATTTAACCTTTTCAATTGACGCATTTACAAGTGATATTGCCTTTTCTGTTGCTGTTTCAACATCAGGATTTACCCATGAACACTGTTCCCTAATATTGGCCATTTCAAGCAAGTAAGGATTTAATGGATTTACATATTTTTGAAATGTTTTTTCATGAGTTATTGGTGAACATGCAGCTACAACTACCCTGTCAAGGTCTTTCTGTATAATACTGTCTCTTATTATTTTTCTTCCATTAATAGAGCAGAGATTTTCAAATTCCTCGACCATTTCTGCATCTACTGATGATCTTAACTTTTCCATGTCAACTGTGTCTGAAATGTTTCCACCACAACGACATAGAAAAACACCTATTTTAAGGTCTTTATTCGAAATATCCTTAAATGAATCTTGATTCATATGAGTTCCTCCCGGGGGAGTTAATGTAGGAATTATAATTTTTTTATTGTAAAATTTTTGGGTTTGTATATAAAATTAACAGATTTTAGATATTAGTTAGGGGATTTTTTAGCTTCTACATCAATTTTTTCATTCGATTCCAATGAATAATTTAATCTCTTAAGAAGAGGTTCTATTGGAACTGTGTGGGTCTGTATACCTAAAATCTTGTATGGATCTGCCCCAAGGGCCAGTGCAATGAACTGAGATATATTCAGGTGGAATATGTTAAATTCTGTATCGAGTTTTTCCTCGATGTATGGTTGATAACGGTCAAATTGCATTTGACAGTTAGGGCACATGTGCAACAATAAATCTACTTTATTATCCTTTAAAGCCTGAAGTTTTTCTGCTGTCACAGCTAAAGATGCTTCTTTATTTGTGAATCTCTGACGGAACCCTGCACCACAAGTTACACTTTTATGATCATACCATCCTATGGTTTCAACACCCACAGCCTTTGCAAGTTTGTCTATCAAGTTAGGATCCCTCACACCTTCGATTGTATCATTATAATGTACTTTACAGTAATGACATGCATGATGGGTTGCGACCCTTAAACCTGAGAGATCTACTTTAACCAGACTTGATATTTCATCACGTTTATTAAAGAATATTTCAGCCACATGGAATATGTTTAGGGTAGGATCCATATCACCTTGGGTATATTCCCTATTTTCAAGATTGGAATCATCAAGTATTTGATTCACTTTATTTCTTGCCTCTTCATTCTGGTTTAATATCTTGGCTGATTTTTTTAGTATGGCGTAACATGTTGCACACATAACAGCGATATTCTTATGTCCAGTTTCAGCTGCTAAATGGAAGTTTCTGGCAGCAAGAGCTGTGGTAGAAATCTGGTCAAATAGATCATAGTAGTGTCCGAGTCCTGTGCAACACGATTGTTTTTCATCAACATAATAATCAACATCTATCCTGTCGAAGATATAACATGTTGATGACTCTACACCAGGATATTCAACATTTACAAGGCAGCTTTTAAAGAGTAAAATATCTTTATCGGGTATAAATTTCATTATTTACATCTCTTTATCTTTTTGAGTCTATCTTTAAATCCAGAATTATCAAGTATGGATTCAACTTCATCAATGGCCTTTTCTGGTAATATATATGATCCAAGTCCTAGATCAGTACGTATATCTTCAATATTTATTTTAAGATCCATATATCCTGGACCAATATCTTTGACCATGACATCAAAAAAATTACTAGGAATAGATCCAACACCCAATTCCATGAAGCTGTCTCCATATGCAGTAAATGACACGATTTTTTTCATGCCTTCCCCTTTGTCAATGGACATCTGTCTTAATATCTGGTTTATTTCGCTTGCATTGTTACCACAAGGACACACACTGTTACATGTGTAACATGAAAAACAGTTCCAAATATTATCATTGTCTATAACTGTTTCATCATCCTCAAGGACTCTTCTTATCATATCCCTTGGATCATAATCTGTTTGTCTTGCACCGGGACAAACAGATGTACACATACCACACTGAACACACTTATATATTCCAAGATCTGGAGATGCTTTTATATCCTTCAGTACATCTTTAACAAGCTGTACAGATTCTTTTTTGAGTTTAATAGTTTTCATGAAACATACCCTCTAATTTGAAACTTTATCTCTCAGTTATATTATATGAAATATGAAGATATTAAAAAAATGAATTAGATTTATTGATTTTGTAAAAGTCAAATCTGTAAAGTCTAATCTTTGTAAGTTTTATACATGCACATCACTTATATACAGAACTACTAAATAAAAACATTGGTCAAGTAAATTGAATAAACTGGAAGGTGTAATGAGATAAGGTAGTTTCATTGATGTTTAAGAAAATTAAACACTTAGAAACTTTAAAACAATTATACCGTATGATTGGTGTAAAATAAAATCTTATTATTTTTTTAATTTTATGGTCCATCTATTTAAACTATGTATTGATAAACAAGTTACTTCTTGATAAAAAATGAAAAATAAAATGTTCATCTAATTGATTTTATGTTCCAATATATCGGGCATATATGGTCCTTGCCATTATTTCATCATCAGTCCCCTTGATAATAGCTCTTCCATCACGAAATAATGATATTTCAGTTTCATCATTTTTAAAGAGCATTATAAAATCTGAACATTTAACAGTCCCAAGTTTTTCAAGTTTTTCACCTATACTCTTTAGGGATAACTCCTTAGGATCTGCTGGTGTTATCTGTATCGCATTTCTACCGCATAGGGATGTTATTATTTCCTGTTCATCTGAATCAATAAACTCATAATTTTCTTTGCCACAACATTCACATTTTTCATTCTTTTTAACCATTATACTGTCAAATGAATGATTCCATGTGTCATAAACTAATAAATTACTGTTGGTTGATTCAATATTATCATAAAATCCTAATAAAATTTTAATTGCCTCTGTTGTTTCGATAGAACCCATAATAACAGTTATTGTGTTTAATACCCCCATGGTATCGCAGGTTGGAAGTGATCCAGCCTTGGGAATACCCGGATACAGGCATCTGATACATGCTTTATCTGGCAATATGTTCATGCTCATACCAGATGTACCTATGGCACCCGTATATATCCATGGAATTTTATTTTTAACACAGACATCATTAATAAGCATCCTGGTCTGTATGTTGTCTGTTCCATCGATTACTAGATCAACACCATTTAAAATTTCTTCAATATTGGTATAATTTATATCTTTAATAATAGGATGCACTTCTATATCTGAATTGATACTAGCTATTTTTTCGGCGGCTGCAACTGCTTTAGGTGCACCAACATCGTTTTCATCGAAGAGCATTTGTCTCTGTAGATTGTTAAGCTCAACAAAGTCCCGGTCTATAATTAATATTTTACCCACACCTGCACGAGCTAGATTATTAGCTGCTACTGTTCCAAGGGCTCCGCATCCTACAATGGCTACACTGCTATTTAAAAGTTTTTCCTGTCCTTCTTCACCAATGTTTTGTAATATTATTTGTCTTGAATACCTGCTCTGCATAATGATCATTTCCTTACTAATATTTTTGATATATCATAAATTAAGTACCGTCACTAATTATCTGATGTTGCTAGATTCTTTTTATTCCAAACTATTTGGTTTACAAATTTCATCTGTAATATTTTTTGAGAGTCTTTTAGCAAGTGCCACAATGGTTAATATGGGCGGTCTTCCTGGTGCTTGAGGTATCACACTTGCATCGGCAATAAAAAGTCCTTTGATTCGTGTTTCAAGATTTTTATCAACTACTTTACCTATTGCTGCTGTTCCTCCAGGATGAGCTCCCCTTATAGGAGTTGATGATATTGATAAGGGTTCTACACCTATAGCCTTTAATAGTTCAACAGATTTGTCGTAACCTTCCTTCAACAAGTTTATATCTTGTGATGTGAGTTCTTTTTCAATTCTCCCATCTCTGTAAATTTTCCCATTAGCTTCATCAGCTATTTTAACCATCATTCCTACTATATCCCCGGCTTTTGGATTGAATCCTTTTTCGTCTATTAATGGTATTAATTGGGTTGAGAAATGAGGTGATATAAAATATGGTCCAAATTCTGATTTAACTCCCATAGGAATTTCAGTGTTAAGATTCACATCCTTCAAGTATCCGCCAACAGTTATGAACAGATCTGTGAAGAGACCATCACAAACTTCATTGGTTACATCCGAATCTATTAATATTTTAGGAGTGTTTAAAGCTCCAGCTGCAATAATTACTATTTTAGAGTGGAAATGTATTGTTTCGCCATTTGAATCTATACCCTCAACACCATTAACTATCTTATTGTTATGGAGAACCTTTGTAACTGTGATGTTGGATAATATTTCTGTATTATTTCCTGTTTCATTTATTTCTTTAATAAAATCGTTTGCATCCCATTTAGCTCCCTTTGTGCAACCGAGTATGCATAATCCACAGCTATCACATTTAGTAAAGTCAATAAATTTAGGCATGGGTTCCATAAAATATCCTAATTTTTCCCCTTTATCAACTATCATCCTTGTGGCTGGACCCATCATCTCAGCTGGGAGGGATCCGACTTTTAATTCCTTACTCGCTTCTAAAATTTCTTCAAAAAGCTCTAGATCGAATCCTTTAAACTGGGCTGTAGCACTATTTTTATAACAGCTTGTACAAGCATAACATGCATTTGCAAGAGATACTGGTGTT
>PMGM01000066.1 GCA_003158115.1 Methanobacterium sp. | reverse complement strand
TCAAGATTTCAAGATTTCAAGAGTCATTAAAAATAATAAAATTTTATTTATTATAATATTAACAATACATCAAAATAATAAAAATATTTTTTTAAAAATACTTCGCCAACTAATTTTAATAGAATGTCATTTTTTTAATGAAAAATGCATCTAAATTCACTAGTTGGTCTAGGGGTCTTGAACAACATACGAGTAGAAATAAAATATTGGATATATTACTAAAAAAATAAAAATTTATTGTTCACTGAATCTGGTATCCAGTGATGTTATTAGTAGTCCCTGGCGGAGTCGAACCGCCGTCGAAAGATCCAGAGTCTCACAGGATTGCCACTACCCCAAGGGACTAATAGTGTACAGCTTTAACTTGTAAATCTCAAGATAATAAGCCCAGTTTCATGATTTGATTTCATAGTATATAACAATTTGGGCTAATGGCAGGGTTCAACACATTAACAGATGTTAATTTAATATTTCCCCCTGATTCTAATAATTTGATCTTATATTTGAGGATAGGTTCAAAATAAAATTTAATGGAATCAAATTTTTCATGTAGAAATATAAAAAAATAGAAGAATAAATTATAAACTAAATCCGATTTGAAAAGATTATGAATTGAATTATTAATAATTATATTTAATATCCTTCTGACGTTTCAATGGTTTAATAAATAGTGAAATAATGAAGCTTATTAAGAAAATAAATGATACAAATTCAAATGCTGTTTTCATAGCATTTCTAACGGTATCATTAATAATGGTGTATAATACGGATGATTTATTTGCTACAATTACTTGATGAGTTGTTCCAGCTTTTTCTTCATATACCGTTAATTTTTGATTGATTTGATTTTTGGAAAATTGGTCTGGATAACTCTGGTCTACAGCAGCATATAACCCATTTAATGTTCCAAGTATCAGAACCAAACCTATTATTGCAGTTCCCATTGATGAACCTAAGCTTGCACTTGTGGACATGAGCCCTGCTGCATCAGATTGTTCATGTGAATGCACAGATGATAATATTATTTTAGCAGTTAATGGAAGAGCAATACCTAATCCTATCCCTAATAATAATGTTCCAGGAACTGTATTAATTATTTGGGTGTTCAAATTGAACTGATAACTAAGATAAAGAGTGCTTAATAAAGCTATTAAGAATCCAATAGAAATTAAGATGTGGGGTGCTATCTTAGTTGATATTTTTGCTGCTGCTATCGAGAAAATCAAAACTCCTAGAGTTAATGGTAAAATAGCCAATCCAGTTACAAATGCGCTAGCACCAGTTTCCTGCTGAAAGAATACTGGAAGGATAAAAACAGCACCTGCAAGAGCAAGATTCAAAACCATCCTTGAGAGTGTTCCAAATGTAAAGTTTCTGTTTTTAAACAGTCTTATATCTGTAATAGGTTTATTTTTACCATTTATCATACGTTTTTCTCTGTAATAGAATAGTATCAGTAATAATAATCCTAATCCTATTATAAATGGGGAAATATCATAGTTATCCATTGAATTCAGGGTTAAAAATCCAGTAACAAATAAAAGGATTCCTGATGTTGATAGAACTACTCCTAATTTATCTAACTCTGAAAATTTCATTGATGGAGAGAAATATTTCAGTTTCTGTGATAATGAGAGTATGACTATTACAATTGCTAGTTCAAGTCCAAATCCCCACCGCCAGCTAAAGAAGGTTGTTAAAACTCCACCTATAAGCGGTCCCGCTCCTGCACCTATAGTGGCCATTGATGTTCTAACACCCAATGCAAATGTGGCGTTCTCACCACTATAAGTTCCAATGATAATTGAAGCAGTTGCAGGTGTCATGAGTGCAGCTCCAATTCCTTCAAAAACTGACCAACCTATTAATAACATAGTTGCATTAACGCTCAAAGCAGCTATAGTTGTTCCAATCCCAAATATGATCGCACCAGCAATGAATGAATTTTTTCTACCAGTTATATCTTGCATTTTACTGCCTAGAAGCATTAAAGAAGCCATTGTAAGGGCATAAACTGTTATGATTACCTGGATAAAATTGATAGTTGTGTGTAGATCAATAACCAAATTGCTTATTGCTACGTTCATAAAAGTATTATCAAGTGAAATTATGAATGAAGATGAAGAAACAACAATAAGGGCAGCCCAACCAATTTTCACCATATTATGATTATTTTCCAAGAAAATATTCCCCATGGTATTATATTTTTAATATTTCTTACAACTACCTATAATCTTGATTTAGTTTTTCTTTTTTTCAAAGGATTGAGAAAGGTTAAGTCAATAGTTATTCCAGCAACTAACAGGATCAATAGATATGCCATATTACTCAGTAGAGGGGAGAAGAAAGCGATTCCTATAGCGATGATAGGGCAATTGGAAAAATTAAATTTCTATAGTTAATAATTTTAATTGTTTTTTTAGTTACATCCTTTCTGAGAAGATATTTATTTTCTTGGATATATGACCAGATAAAAAAGAATATCCTAGAAACTTAATCCAAACACGGCTAAATATGCAAGAAGAGCTGTATTGGAATGTGGTAACACAGGTAGAACAAATTCTAAAACTAAAAGAGTGATGGCAATAGCAAAAACACCATCTACAAATGTTTCTAGACGGTTTTTATCCTTAATCTCAAGTTCAATAAGACTTTTTAACCCGTTATCTCGAATTATATGTGTTTTAAGATCATCATCAACTCCAGAAGACTTCTTAGACATACAAATAGATTAATTAAGAATTACTTATTAATTTTTGGATTAGTAGATTGTTATTTTGATTGAATTAGAAATCTCCATAATCATGACTTTATTTAAAAAAAACTCGTAAAATTAAGTTATTCCTAATATAAATTATTAATAATCGGTAAAAAAGTGATTAACCAATATATGAAAAGTTAAAACAGATATTTAATCTGTATATAACTTTTTTTTCTCAATGGGCATTTTTTCAAAGATTTCATCAGCTTCATTTGTGGTTACGGCCAATCTTTTACCGTTTTCTTCGATAATTACCCCACTGTTTACTAATTTTTTGTATCTTTCTTTTCTAACTTCCTTCTGGGGGTGGCATACAAATTGGCATAAACTGCAAGTATATTCAATTTTATATCCTGGATAAAATGGATGGAAGAAACCACCTTCAATACCATTTTTAAGATTTCTTTCAAATTGAGCTGGAATAGCTTTCTTTTGATATATTTCAATCAATTCAGAATCATCTTCAGGGATCTTGAATCTCGCAGCAGACCATGTTGACCACTTCCCACCTTTATAACCTGTACTACCAGTACAAACATATCCACATCTCATAGGATGGGCTTTTTTAGAAGCTATATATGTATCTGTATCTACCTCTTCCACATCCTCTTCATCTATCATGTAATCGGCAAGACATACTGTAAGACACAATTTACATTTATCACAGTAGTTATCTATCTCGGCTAATGATTTTGTGGCCTTTAATTTTGCAGTTGTAACTACACTAGCTAGAGCTATCGATGAACCGTATTCTTTTGTAATTATTAATCCAGAATAACCCATATGGCCAATTCCACCCCTGACAGCCAGAAATTTATGGGATAATGGAGGTACCCGATATTCTGGTGGTGATTCTTTTCTGTAAACAAAATTTGAGTGTACAGGCTCTGCATCATAACCTATCTGGTTTATTAATCCTGATATTTCCAGAGCAATTCCATTTGCAAGGGTAGTGGCTCTTACCTTTTGTTTTTCAAGATCTTTATGATTTATTTTTGAAAGATATTTGTCAATATTACCATTTAAATCATCTTCACCGAATGGAACCGCAAATGTAATTGCAGATTTAGCCCCTTCTAAAATATAATCTAAATTTGTTGTAAAATGCCAGTCTTTTAATGTTTCATTAGTTGTTATTCCCACATTACATGCTCCAAGTGTCTTGGCCATGTCTTTTACAATTTCAGTTAATTCTATATCATGATTCTGCATGATCCACCTCAATATCTCTTTTCAAACTTATATTATATCGGTAAATATTATATAGTTTCTGGTCATTATAATAACTAAAATATTGTTGTAAAGCGTCATATATTATATTGCATTCATCATAAAATCAAAATAAACTTCAATCTTTAGTGTATTGACAGATGCTCTCGATTCCAAATACTTCTATTAAATATTTATTGGTCTAATCTAGGACATTTAAATTAATAATTTAATGAAAGAGTCTTTTGATTATCTTTGATACATACATACATAATTTAATTGTTAATATGTTAAACAATGGAAGATTAACTATTTTAATTGTGAGTATCAGTAAATTTAAAGCTATGAATTAACATGGGGATTATTGTTTGGAGCAGATAATCTAATCGATCTTAATGAGTATGTTCACAAACAATTTTTCCCAAAATATAATTTTAGTATGGGGATCAAAATATATGGGCTTTAAATTAGATGAATATCTTTAATCAAAAATACTTTTATTAAACTTTTTTTAAGGTAATATCAACTATTAATATATCCTGTCCATTGGAAATATTCATAGAAATAAAAAGGTTCATCATTTTATTTTACATGAAACCGAATAATAACTATTAATTCGATGTATACATATTTTATAAATAGAAGAGAGTTTAGGAATATAGGATAACTAAATGAAAAACGACCCTATAAGAAGATTGCTTGAAGCAGAGTTAAAAGAAGTGGAAGAGAAGTATCGTAAGGTATTCAACAATGCTAACGATATGATCGGTCTAAATTTGATGGAAGAAAATGGTCTTCCTGGAAAGTTTATTGATATAAATAAAATTGGTATTGAACGTTTGGGATACACTTATGACGAATTTTTAAATATGACACCTGCAGACATTATTGCTCCCGATAAACTATCAGAAATATCTGGAAATGCATTAGAACTCTCAAAAAAAGGGCATGCAACATTTGAAATAATTCATCAATCTAAAAGCGGAAAAAGAATACCCGTAGAAATTAACAATCATCTTTTTGAATTAGATGGAAAAAAAATAGCCTTGGCTATTACTAGAGATATTACAGAACGTAAAAAAGCAGAAAAAGCATTAAAACAGTCTAATGATAATTTAGAATTAAAAGTTAAGGAGCGAACAATCGAGCTTGAAGAAGTCATTACCGCACTTAAACATTCAAATGAAGAATTAGAACAATTTGCTTACATTTCGTCGCACGATTTACAAGAACCGCTGCGGATGATAACAAGTTATTTGCAGCTTTTACAAAGGANNAAACGCCTGGACAATATGATAAATGACCTATTAAAATATTCTCAAGTTAAAGGTATGGTAAGAGAATTTGTGCAAGTAAACACTGAAAAAGTTTTAGATGATACTTTGTTGAACTTGAAAGTTCCTATAGATAAAAATAATGCCGT
>PMGM01000082.1 GCA_003158115.1 Methanobacterium sp. | reverse complement strand
AAAAAATCTAAGGGGCTAAAAGATTTAATTAGCTTGATTTAGAGGTACATTACACATTAAAATGTAATTAAATAATATATTATAAACCTGGATATTGTTCAAATTTTATAAATTGGATCAAAAATTTGTATGATAAAATCAGAAAATATTAGTAATTCATGCTATTTCATCTAATTTTTCTTCTTTTAGTTTATCCAACTTAATTTTGGCCTTTCTAAAGTTACTGAGAAAACTTTCTTTTTCAGTTATGGGTGTAATTTCAAGACCAAAACCCCTATGTTTTTCAATCCAATCTTCAGTAAAAATAGGGATGTCTATTTTAATTGGCTCTTCTGTCGGGTTTACAACAATTAAGTTTCTGTAGGGAAACTGTGTTTCAACTATGTATCCTCCAACACTGATTATGTGCATGGCTCTTACAACAAATTTCATATAATCACCTGATTATCCTTTAAATTTAAGTTAAATTATTTCATTTTTTTCAAATTATATCCTAAAAATGGTATTTGGATATTAAAATAATTTATAGGAATGATGCTAATATTGCCAATATCCCAATAACAGATACCCCTGCAACTGTTGGATAAAATTGTTTATAAGTGAATATAGGCGAAAATGCACTCATAATAGCCATTAATATTGGGAATATTAATGCGACTGCTATTGTAACTAGTATGGTCCAACTGAACAAATTTGGTGGAATTCCCAGAAACAACGTAGTAAAAATACTTGCAAGCACAAACATCAAGAATCCCCTTGTGATATAAACATATGCCCTGTATTTAGCAGCATATTCCATTAAAGGACCCTCTATTACATCCGCTTTTGTTTTTAATATCGCAAATGGATATTCATTTAAGAGTATCATGTAACCTATGAAAAATACAATCGCACCCAGTACACCTGCTAATGTGAAGAGTATTGGTCCATGAACTTGTTGATATGCAACGATGCCACTCAAGTATATACTCCTAGACATTGCAACAGGAACAAATAATGCAATATACAGTGGAAAAGATCCAAAGGCTATTAATCTATATGCTCGAAGTGAGCTAAGCTCTTCTAAATATGATCTGTGAGTGCCTGGATGTTTAGCACCTTTAATAATGTCTGGGAAAGGCATTTTGAGTGACATAACAGATTTTGAAAGTGAACCCATGAACATATAAATAACCTCTTCAATCTTTAAAAGACCGACAATAGCTATAATGCTTGTAAATGCTGCAAATACATAAAGTTGAGGCATTATGATTAATAATATGAATAATACAGATAAAAAACTCACTATTGGAAGTGCATTATACAATTTTGGCATTGGGGAGTGAGGTTTTATTGTTTCCTTAAAGAAAAATTTTAGAGGTGCCATTATACCAGCACTGGATATTGGTGGGCCAACTCTCTGCTGTATTCTTGCCTGTACAAACTTCCTTTCGATCCCCGGAAGCCATACACTGACTAACAATGCCACTATTAAAGTTCCTATTATGGCGATTAGGGAAGTTATTGGTGTCATCATGATCTCCTTTTATATTTTGATTATCTGGATTGCACGATCTGTGCATGTGAAACATGGGTCGCACTGCACTATTGCAAGCTGTGCATCTGTTATATGATGACCTACAGCTGCATACTGCATTGCACCTATATTTGTAATTGAAGGTGTTCTTACAATGGAGTTTCTTACTCTTCCATCTTCGAGAGAGTAGGAATGATACAATTTACCCCTTGGAACTTCTATGTAACTCTTAGTAATTGGTGCATCCTGCATCTCCCAACTTCTGTTGGTTATTTTACCATCTGGCAAATGGTCAAGGGCCTGTCGTATTATTTTTGTTGCTTCTGGAATTTCTAAAACCCTGCAGAGAAGGTTTGATTTTACATCTCCATCATCTTGAGTTATAATATCAAATTCAAATGGATCATATGCTTCCATTTCACGTCTAAGGTCTAATTCAACACCGGTGGATCTTAGTGTAGGGCCCGTTGCAGCTAGTTCTATTGCTTGTTTCTGTGATAATATGCCCACGCCCGTGACACGGGCCATTATCATTGGATCTGATACGAATCTATCGGCAAATTCTAATATTTTCTCATCGATTATATCCATGCCTTCCCTGATCTTCTGTATCCTCATTTCATCAAGTTCACAGCGAGGTCTTATACCACCGATAATGGATACTCCATATTGAACCCGGTTACCCCCTATCATCCTTAGAAGTTCCATAACTGTTTCTCGAATATAAAAAACCCTCATTGCGAATGTTTCATGGCCTAAAACTTCACTTCCATGGGCAAGATAAAGCATGTGACTATGGAGGCGTTCAAGTTCTTCCATAATAACCCTTATATATTGAGCCCTTTCTGGTACGTCTATTCCAATAGCCTTTTCAGCCACAAGAACAGAATTCCATATATGGCTGTTGGAACATATTCCACAAATTTTTTCGGTCAGACTGTTGGCTTTTTCTACAGGGAGGCCTTCCATTATCCTTTCAATACCCCTATGGTTAATTCCTATTGTTATTTCAGCATCCCTAACAATTTCATCCTCAACAAACAACCGAACCCTATAAGGTTCAATTGCTGCAGAGTGGACAGTACCCATAGTAATTTCTGTTTCGATTACCTTTTTATCGGTTATCTTGTTATCTTCATTCATTAAATCCACCTTTTATATTTCTAATTTTATTTTATATTGTTGCATTTTTGATTATTAAGATCATTTTGCATTCAATAGTAATGGTAATGCAGCAACAACACCAGAAAGTATATCTTCGGGTCTGACAGCACATCCTGGAACTTTAGCATCAACAGGAATGATCTTGTCTACGGGTCCTGCAATTTCTTCTGATGGTATATCTCCGTGTATGTTCTTGTAAACTCCTCCCATCAGTGCACAGGCTCCTGCAGCAATAACAGCCTTGGGTTCAGGAATTGCGTTATATATTTCGATTAATGGTTTTTCATTATGTTTTGTGACTGGGCCCGTTACCACCAGTATATCGGCCTCTCTTGGATTCCATGTTAAAAATACTTTGTACTGTTCTGCATCGTACTTTGGAGAGAATATGCAGTTAACTATTTCAATATCACAGCCATTGCATCCTCCAGTGTAAACAAGCATAACATGAATGGCTCTTGCCCTTGAATATGATTTTAAGCTCATATAATTCCTCTTTGAAGGTTATGGTAATTTAAGTTCAATGATTTTCATTTAAACTATGTTATAATTTAATGATTGTACAGTTTATTTTGGTGACCTATTCTTTCCTCTTTTTTAGTATGGTTGAATCTGATAAGTACTGGGAAATGAAGGCAATTTTATCATCAGAAATTTTAACTGGTTGCTTTAAAAGCTGTGATATGTCAGATTCAACTATTCCAACATCATTTGGATGTATTGTACCCGCTTCTCCGAAAAGGGCATATAATGGACAGAAATCATGACAATAATAACAATTAACACATTTAAAACTGTCTAATTGTGGTATCCGATCCTTTACAAGACCTTCCATGAGTTTTATTGGTTCTGGAAGTTTCACCATCGTAATTGCCTTTGTTGGACATGCATTAGCACACCCACCACATCCTATACATGAAACCTCGGCAACCTTATCTGTTGGAACTATTTTACCCCCAAGGATTTTATTACGTAGTTCCATGTCAGTCACCCTGTCGGATGCGAAGAGAATCCTTTTAATATTGGTAATGGTTCCCTCCAGAAATATTCTTATAAAATTTTTCATTATGATACCTCAAACTCTCTTTCAAGTATTATTGCCTTTGCAGGACATGCGTTTGAGCAAGCTCCACAATATGTGCACTTTAAATCGTCTACAACCATTCTGCCATTGGAATCTTCCTTGATTGCTTCTTCTGGACAAACTTTTGTACATAGTTTGCATTTCATACAAAGATCATTCTGTACAAAGCTGAAACCTTCCTTTACTGTCTTTTTAAGTGTGGCAGTACGAGGTATAGCATTAACTGGACAATGTATTGCACATTTCTCACATAATATGCACTTTCCGAGATCAACATCAATTGAACCTCTTTTGAGGGTTATTGCACCCTTAGGACATATTTCTGAGCATATTCCACAAGATATACAATCTTCTGTAACACTGCCATCCCATTCAACTGTTTTTAATGTTCTTGCATTATTAATATCGCAAGATTGGACACATTTTCCACATGAGACACAGAAACCTTTTATACGACGATCAGGATCTTCAGAAAGTCTTATGGTACCCACCGGGCATACATCAAGACAGTCCATTGTTGTGCAATCCTCACATAATGTTGGGTCATAACGTAGTTTGCCATCAATTACACGCAATGCTCCATGAGTGCATGCCTCTGCGCAGAGTCCACAGTTTAGACATGATACAATTGAGCCTTTAGTCTTCTCACCTTCTTCAGGTTTTCTTATTTTAATATTGAAATCTTCAATATACATGGCATTATTAGGACATTCAGAAACGCATTTAAGACAGAGTGTACATTTTTTTTCGTCAATTACTCCATTTTTAATTGCGCCTACTGGACAGACATCTTCGCATACTCTGCAATCTGTACATATACCTTCTGACTCTACATCAACCATTATAGCCCCTGTTGGGCAATAATATTCACATCTTCCACAAATAGTGCATTTTTCAGGATCGGTACATATGTTCACCCTTTGAACATTTTCTTCAGGTATATCCGCTCTTGATCCTGGTTGAATTGTTAATTGAAGCGATTCAAGGAATTTGAGTTGTCGTTCATCAATAACATCTTGAGCATCTGCTCTTGCATTAATTGGACAAGCTTCCACACAGATTCCACATCGTGCGCATATGCCTTTTACAACACCTTCTTCAATTTTAATGCTATTTACTGGACAGGTCATCTCGCAGACACCACATGCATTGCATTTGGCTCTGTCTACAACGAACCCCCCATATTTATTCTTGAATATGGCACTGTTAGGGCACGCCTCTGCACATGCACCGCAGGTGATGCAGCTGAATGCTTTACCCTCGATGATTCTTATTGCTTGTGTTGGGCATTCTTCAACGCACTTTCCAATGCCTTCACATTTATTTGTTGATAGAAACATGACCATTACCTTCTAATTTAATTTTGATGTTGATTATTTTGCTATTCTTCATCCTATATTATCCTCTTCCAAAAGTTAATTTACCCACGATAATTCCTGCAAGGGCTGATATCAGTCCGTTTGCAAATACTGAATCGGTATACCATGGGAAAGGGCCTTGCTGATAAGCAATTATTACTATGACAATTGCAAGAATTACATAGACAGATGCAGGAAAATTCAATTTACTCCCTATGCTAGGCTTGATTCTGGTTCCTATTATAAATCCTATTATAAATCCAAGGATTAATGGCCCTATGTAAACCATCTTATTTACTCTCCATATTCTCGAGTAGTTTATCACTTTCTAAAAATGTTATAACTACAGCACTTAACCCTACTAAGACTTTAAGACCTACAACAAAGTTCAGGTATGGTATTATACCTGCATGTAATGGATCAGGATAGTCAAATATGTTTACTATGTAAGGTGGGACTATGTGGTAAAGATCTACTCCTAAATTGTACATAAAAAATCCTGTTGTAAAAAGTCCGGCAAGTCCCAAGAATATGTATCCAAGTGCACCTATACTTTCAATAGATGCCATAAAATTGTCTGATAGTTTTATTGGGCTTTCATCTAATCCATAAACAATTAGACAGAATATTATTCCTGCTGCTATTATAGCCCCTCCCTGAAATCCTCCTCCAGGTGTTATGTGACCTCCAAGTATCGTGAGTATCCCATAACATATTAATACGAGTGATGCAGGGAATACGAATAGTTTGAGTATAGTAGTAGTCATTAATCATCACCTCCAAGATCAACTTGACCCCTTCCAAAGATAAGAAGAGTTACAATAACTGCTGTAACAAGTATTAATGCTTCCCCAAGGGTATCATACCCTCTCCAATCAAATACGACATTTGTTACCATATTTGGGGCTATGTGGGGACCAACCCAGTTGTAAAGATAACTGATACCAGGGTAGATCATTGGTTTAAAATCGATTATGGATTGGAAAAATGGTACTGCAAATGCGATTAGAGCCAGACCTGCTATTAGATTTCTTAATCCATCAGACATTCAAATTCCCCCAATAGAATAGTGTTACAATTATTGCAAGTCCTATAATCACGTAGAAGCTCATGCTTGCTAATGAATCATTTTGTTCTCTTTTTAGACGTGGCATAATAGGCATGGCAACAATGACCAGAACAAAGATCAGCACAACCAACCCAATCATAAGACTTATGTTCAACAATCTAAGCATTACAACTGCAATTAAAAGGGTAGATATAAGTGTTATCTCAGCTGTCAACATTGAAGAAGCAGCCATATTTGAGACAGGCTCATCATCCCCTGTTTCCATTCGAACGTCCTTTATTTTTTTCAGTATAATATCGTAGATGTTCATATAATCCCCCTTTCATTAAGCAATGCTCATCGCCATCCCTTGTAAGAAGTTGGTTGCAATCTGTGGGAAAAGACCAAACACCAAACAAACAACTAAGAAAGCCACCATTGCAACTAATGTGATGTTGGGTATTTTTTCATTTTTAATTTCAAGATCGACAGGCCTGGGCCTAAGATAAATCGTATGAAAAGCCCTCATAAATGTCATAAATGTAACGATACTTAACAGCACCATTATTATAGCAATTTCAGGTAATCCAGAATTTAAAGATGCTTGGACTAACATCAGCTTACTTTGAAATGCGTTGAATGGCGGAACTCCCGCCATAGCCAATCCTGCCAGAAGCACTAAGAGTGCTGATTTGGGTGTTTCAACAAGCATTCCACCCAATTTACGCATGTCTGTTTCTTTAGTCTTATACATTATGGTTCCAAATCCAATGAATAAAAATGCTGTAATAATAGCTTCATTAACTGCCTGGAAAAGTCCGGCTGTTATACCCAATGCTGTTCCAAGACCTAAACCTATTCCTATGTATCCTAATTCCCCCACGGCAAGGTAAGCTATTAAACGTTTGAAATCTGTTTGGGTTATGGCCATGGTAATACCCAGTGTCATTGCAACGAGTGATATTCCAATGATGAATATGTGTGCAAAAGGCAAATATGAAAATATTCTGAGGATAATTATACCAATTGCAACGAAGCTGAATACTGAAAATGCTTGTAAAAGAGCAGCACCTGTTGGTAATGCTTTACTGTACATAGCTGATTTAATTGTATGGAATGGTGGAAGACCTGTCCCATAAAGCCATCCAAAGATAATTAAACTACAAGCCATTAGTAAAACTGGACTTTGAGGATTTACAAGACCATGTTGTATTGAATATACTATATCTGTAACGTTAACGTTACCTGTGACTCCTAGAAGGAGAGCTATTCCGATTAATAATAAAGGTGAAGCTATACTTCCCAATATCATGTACTTTAGAGCTGTTTCATAATTATAATCAACCTTTGAAACAAGAACAATGCCCACTTGTGCCAGTGCAGCTATCTCAAAAAATACGTATAGATTGAATATATCATCTGATAGAAGCATAGCTATTATTGATGCTGTTCCCATTAGCATCAAGTAAGCATAAACTCCTGATGCTTTTTTTACTTCGTAAAGAGAGATATATATTGCGAATAATGCTATAAATCCAAGTACAACTATCATGAGCTTCTGTGCACTTCCAAATACATAGGTAATGGCTGGGTGGAAAATGTTCAGTGCAGTACCAGTTATCAGATTTGGCAAACCTACTGCAATTGTGGGATTCTGTGCTAAAGGTTGATATCCTCCAAAGTATTGCACACCATAATTTGCAATAAGAGGTATTGTTGGAAGAGCTAGTGCCACGATAATGGATATTATTTTGACAGTTCTGGTCCTTTCGTGTAAAAGGTTCAAAAACAAAGCACAAGTAATAGGAATAACTACCATCAGAGGTATTAAATAATTCATACAGATACCTCCGTTTTTCCATTATCAATATGAACAATGTAAACGATAGTTAACCCTGTTTCTGTTCGTTTATTGTTTGATGAGAAGATTGAAAGCATTTAAATTACTCTCCAAGAATCTTTGATGCGCTCAAAGATCCATATTTTTTGTTAAGTAAGATTATTATTCCAAGCATCACAGCCATTGTACTTGCCCCTATAACAATACTTGTTAGAACAAGAGCAAACGGAAGAGGATAAGATGCATTTTGTGAAAAATTGCTCATTGACATGCCTGGTAAGAATATATAGACTATTCCCCCTACTTTGTAACCCATAGCAATTAAGAAAAGATTTGCACCATCACCTATAAAGGCCAAGGATATAACCTTTTTTATGAGATTGTCTAAAAATAATGTACCAAATATGCCTATTACCATCAATGCTCCTGCTGTCAAGAGTGATGCAAGCTGTGTGTCCATAATCATATTAATCCTCCACCCTACGTGTTCTGTAGACTGCCAGTGCAAAAAATACCGGTATTATTGCTGAACCAACAATTGCTTGTGTCAGTGCAACATCTGGAGCCTGGAGGTATTGGTATAGGAAAGCTAGTGAAGCTCCTGGAATTCCAGTTAAAATTGCGGCCTTTAGGAGATCTCGTTGCATTAAACATATGATTGACCCTAAAATCGTTGTTATCATGAAAATGTATTCGATCATTTTTCTTCCTCCCCATAGAAATAACCATTGGCAACAGCATGAGCAGCGAAGGGTGCTAAAATGAAGTATGCTCCAGCCATAAGGGGTTCATTAAGGGCAAAAAGTACTATTATAAGGGCTATATCAGCAACCCCTAGTATATGTATCCTGGCGTATATTATATTTTCAATATTGTCGCCGTATCTCAAAATTCCATAAGCTGTTAAAAGTACTAAAAAAGCGGCTATCAGAAGTATTGCTGACTGTATCAATGTTATTATATCGGTCACTTGATCATCCTCTTAAAACACTTGCAAATGCTATCGTTCCTACAGGACCTAGAAATATCAACGCAGTTGCTATTGTATCACAAAAACCTAAACTATACAAATTCTGAACTAATACCAGCATTGTAGCTACTGCAATACTTAAACCCGATAAACCAACAAGGGACATTGCAATTTTCTTTCTGGTTGTAATCCTTATTGTGGCCAATGAAAAAATTGCAAGGGCCCCCATGAGAATATATTCTGAAATCACGAGTATGTTCATTCTAACATCCCTTTTATGTATGGTTCAAATGGAATTACCTCTCCAGCACTACGAGGAGATATTGTTGCGACTTTGATTATACAATTTTCAGAGTCCAGATCGATTGAAAGCGTTCCAGGAGTTAATGTTATGCTGTTTGCAAGTATGGTTTGTGATATTGGTCTTTTAAGTTCTGTTTTTATCTCAAATACTACGGGTTCAACCTTTCCGTTTAAAACTCTTGTGGCAACATCTAGTTCTGCTTTGATTATTTCAATGATGAGAACGATGAAGTAAGCTATTCCATAGAATATTCTGGTTATAAACATTGTGAATTAACTCCCTTTTTAATTCTAGATTGATGAATCATGAATAATTAACATGGCAAGAGGTATAAACCTTAAGTTTCATTCATAAACAGGATAAATTTAAACCATGATAATTAATTCATCATTATAAAACATGATATATATAAAATTAACTAAAAGATTTTGCACATCAATTGTATGTTTTAAATTAAATTGTGTTATGTTTCGATTTTGACAGTTTTTAACAATTAAATATTGATATTATAGTCAATAAAATTATTTTAAAGATTTTTTTTTATATTTCAAAATCCAAATATGCATTAATAATTTTGTAAAACAATTTTTTTAAAGTAGATTAGAAAATCCTATAATACTCAGGAAATTATTACCGTATAAAACAACTGATGCAATTACACAACCTACCCAAATAGCCAATAAAGTAAAGCCAGCTCGTTTTTTAAATTTTACTGAGGATACTGGATTAATGAGCTGAACACCCGATGGTGTAAACAGGTCTAAAATCACATGACTCAGACAACCTAAAAAAAATGCTAACGCAACATAGTAAATGTCAAATCCGAGGTTAGATGTAAAAATCAGACCTATAATAATCAAAAAAGCATATATTGGGACAATTTTTTTATTTAAAATTACAATCCCTAGGATTAAGGAGATGATTATTAGTGTAACCCTCAAATTCGTGTATTGGGTGATTAGATTGTGAGCACCAAAAACAAAGAATGTTACACAAACACTAATGAAAACTATTCCAATAATAGAATGCATTAGTCCTCGGTGTTTTGAAACATAAAACAACAGAGCCATCAAAGCAATTAAAACACCTACCAAGTAGGGAAAATGGAATATGTACAATATTAAAGCTAATATCACACCCAGCAAACCTATAATTGTAATATTTTTTTGGTTGACCTTATGATCCATATCTATTATAGATGCACCAATAACCGCAAGTGCGATGTAGAAGATATTTGGAAAAAATGGGAATACCATTATTATAGCGACTAAAACATGTTCTTTGTAAGATGGCATTTTACACACCCATTTACCGATTATAATAATTTCTAAGGCATTGAATGTTAGATATACATTGTTATTATGAAGGTATTAAACAATTCCAAAGTACTTCAGATAGGATATCATTTGATTGTACGATTTTTCAGGACTTCCGGGTGTTACTTCACAGTTTTCTGATACAACTTCACATGTGACTGCTGCCGTACCCTTGAGATTTGATTCATCCTCTATAGCTCCACCATATAATGAACCTGCATTATTATGGCAGATTACCTTAGATGATGTTATTTTAGTAATATGTTTTGCAATCATGTAACTCTCGGGGCAAGGGTTCTTTGAACAAAAAACACTCTCAATTCCAGGATTGCTCCTAGGTTTGGTTGAATGAAAATCGGCTAAAGATACAACTCTAAAATTATCCGCTGTTTTAATTATTTTATTTGAAACAGAACCCGATACAGCTGCACTTCGATTCATATCAAATCCCTTAAACCTTCTTGAATTTTTCATTGTAGCTTCTGGAATTGCAAAGGGAATTATATATATAGTTCCATTAATATCTTCTCCATATAACTCTTCAGCAAGCCATAAAGCTGCAATCTGGGGCGGAAGTTCATTACCATGAACACCGGCAATAAGCATGATTTTTGGGGACAGATCACCTATTCTTATCATAGGCGTTCCATATCTCGCAGCTTTTATCAAACGATCAGCTATAATATTATTAGGTATATATGCCCTGAGATCTTTATTTTCACTGATTCTACCCCCAGTTTTCTTTGAAATAATTTTAATATCATCTTTAACCATTAAAATCACTCAGTTTAGACGTTATTTTGTAGAAATTCTAAATTTTAAGTTTGCTGGAAGAATAATTAGGAATTGAGCAATGTTCTATTAATTTTAAGTTACAATCTATTTTATCTAGTTTTTCATACATATAAAAATCTGTTAAGTTTTTGTTGTGATATATAATATAAAAGATCGATCCTTTATTAAGTTATTAAAGCATTTAAACGAGTTATCTTATTCAAATATGTTTGCATCAAATAAATTATCTTAGTATTCTAAAATAATTATTTAGGTAAATCTTCAATATTTAATTCAATAGATTCAATAATAGGTTTATAAAAAATGTGTGTTAAATATACTAAGAAATATATAATTTGAAAGAATAATTAATTTAAATTGTTTTAGCCATATTCTACGAATAATAATAAATACTGGCTATATTATGGTTTCATTTATTTCTTATTATACAAATATTATGTCACCAATAGTCACAACTTAAGTTAAATTTTCTAAAAGTTTTAATAAAGAACATAACCAATTATATGTAGAAATGAAGCAAATCTTCATATTTGTTACGAGTTAAGAAATTTAGACTGACAAGATATAAAAAAATTATAAAATTAGGAGATTACAAATGGAAAAAGTTGTTCTTGCATTCAGTGGCGGATTGGACACGTCCGTATGTGTGAAGTTACTCCAAGAAAAATATAATATGGAAGTAATAACAGCATGCGTAGATGTGGGTCAGCCAGAAATAGAAATAATACGACCTGCACAAGTTGCAAATAAATTAGGAGTAAAAAAACACTACACAATCGATGCAAAAGATGAATTTGCTGAAGAATTCATATTAAGGGCAATTAAAGCCAATGCGATGTACGAAGGATATCCTCTAAGCACATCTTTAGCTAGACCGCTTATTGCTATGAAAATTGTTGAATTGGCTGAAAAAGAAAAAGCAGATGCTATTGCTCATGGTTGTACAGGAAAAGGAAATGATCAGTTCAGATTTGAATCCACCATAAGATCTGGATCTCTCTGTAGCATAATAGCTCCTGTAAGGGATTTAAGTTTAACTCGGACAGAAGAGATAGCATATGCAAATGAAAATGATATACCTTTACCATATGACAAGGAATATAGTATAGATGAGAATCTATGGGGCAGATCTATTGAAGGAGACATATTAGAAGATCCTATGGTAGAAACACCTGAAAAAGCATTTGAATGGACAGTTTCAACAGAAAATGCTCCAGAAAAGGCACAATATTTAGATATAACCTTTGAAAATGGTGTTCCAGTGGCAATTGACGGTATCAAAATGGGTGCTGTTGAGATGGTTACCGATTGTAATAGTATTGCTGGATCACATGGTATTGGAAGAATAGATATCATAGAAAATCGTATTATCGGACTTAAATCTCGGGAAAATTATGAAACCCCCGGAGCAGTTCTTTTATTAACAGCCCACAAAGCACTTGAACAGCTTGTTCTATCACGAGAAGAACTTAAATTTGCAGAAACAATTACACAAACCTATTCAGATATAGTTTATAAAGGAATCTGGCATGAACCTCTTCGTGAAGATTTAGACTGTGCTATTGATAATATGCAAAAACGTGTGACAGGGCTTGTTAGGTTAAAACTTCATAAGGGCAGTATAAAGATACTTGGACGTGAATCATTATACAGTCTTTATAGTGAAGAAGCTGTTACATTTGAAGATAAAGAAACTGATCAGCGTGAGATGGCAGGAATGGTTAAAAATTACGCTCTTCAAGCTGCATGCTACCAGAGAGTGTGTAAGAAAGATTAAGAGGAAGGATAAAAATTTTATTATCCTTCATTTTCATTTAGATTATTGTTTAAAAAAAATAATAAATATAGATTTGAATAAATAAAGTCTTGGGAAAACAATGACCATTGATACAATTTTTTTGGGAATTATTTTGGCAATTATTATAGCTATTGGTTTGATAATTCTATTCAAAGCCGCTGGTTTGATAATTAAAATCTTACTACATATGATCTTTGGACTTGTACTTCTGTTTATAGTTGATTTAGTTCCGTTTGTACACATACCCATCAATATACTTACTGTCTTGGTAGCAGGATTTGGTGGGTTTATTGGAGTTATTATCCTTATTATTTTAGGTTTATTAGGATTTTATTAGCTAATCCTAAAAACTTTAGGAATATATTTTAAAACATCACTAGCAAGATAATTATATCCATATTCTTTTTTAGCAATGTCTCCAGCAGTTCCATTAATAAAAGCTCCTAAATAAGCTGATTCATAAGCATTATGACCTTGAGCCAACAAACCCCCAATAAGACCAGCTAACACGTCTCCTGTACCCCCTACCGTCATACCTGGATTTCCAGTATCGTTAAGTTTAACTGATTCTCCATTTGAAATAATGTCCACATTCCCCTTTAGAACCACTGTACATGTACATTCTTTAGAATATTCTGACACAATATCAATTTTTTGACTGAGTTTTTCTGGAATATCAACACCAAAGAATGCTTTAAATTCTGCTTTGTGGGGTGTTAAAACAATTTCATTCCTGTGTTCAGAGATTAAATTAGAATCTAAAATTTTTAATGCATCTGCATCAATAACTATGGGTTTTTGAATTTTCTCAATCATTTCATTCAAAGCCAAACTTGTTTCTTCTTCCATTCCAATGCCACAACCGATAACCATTGAATCGGCTTTTTTTGATATTTCTAATATTTTGGAGGTATCATCAAAGTTTATATAATTATCAGAAAGACCTTTAACTATTAAATCAGGTGAATATGATCTGATTGGAGACGCTACACTGGTAGGACATGCTACAATAGATATATCTGCTCCAGACCTTAGAGCAGATAATGCTGCCAGTGCAGGAGCGCCAGAATATTCATTACTTCCACCAACAACCAATACATTACCATTTTGGCCCTTGTGTGAATTTGTTTCTCTCCCATTTAATCTTAGTAAATCACCAGGACCAGTATACAGTTCAACTTCCCTCGGAATTCCTATATCACAGACAACAATCGTTCCTAAATACTTTTTGTCCCCATTTTTAATACCTTTTTTCTGTTTGTGGAAAGTTATTGTGAAATCTGCTTCAACAGCCTTGTGATTTACCATACCTGTTTGCGGATCTAATCCCGTGGGAATGTCTACTGCAATAACAGTACCACTGGAATTGTTTATAATATCAACTGCACTTGAAACTGGTTCTCTTATGTTTCCTTTGATACCGGTACCAAGAATTGCATCTACAACAACAGCAGAATTTGTAGATTCCAGTTGTGAAGAGTCCTTAATAACATGAATTTCTAGTGAATTTGTTTTAATATTTATATTTTTTAGTATTTCCCAGTTTTTAAGTGATTCAGTTGATTTTATATCTGATGGATGCCCAAGAAAGTAAATATCAACTTCAAAGTCCATGTTAAGAAGATGTCTTGCAGCTACAAAACCATCTCCACCATTTCCACCAGTACCAGCAAATATTGTAACTTTGCAAGGTTTTGAAATATTTACTATCTTATTTGCAATAGATCTACCAGCATTTTCCATCAATGTTAACCTTGAAATTCCCATTGTACTGGCATTGGAGTCGATAACATTCATATCCATTATATTCATTTTATCACCACTTAAAAAAAATGCATTTAGGATTAAAATATCCAGAATTAAATATTTTTATCTGTCATAGCCAAAAGGATCGTGTCTTTGCCCATATCACTTCTGTAAATTTTTCTAGCATTTAACATCATTTTTTTATGTCCAACTTTATTGAATGTGTGATCAAATTCAAAGTCATTAATAATATTGTTTTCTTTAATAATATCAGAAAGAAGATTTCGAATTGAGGGTATATTCCAATCACCTTCACTTATTTCATACAATTTCTCCCCTTCCGTAGTTGATTTTTTTAATTTAAAAGTATCATAGAACGATTTATTAGCAGATATTATTATTAATTCATTGTCAAGGACTAATAATGGTTCGTGTGTTATGTAAATAATATTTTCAGCATAGTTAAGTGCGTCCTGTAATTTTTCTTGTGTATTTTTCATACCACTTACATCTATGGTTGTGATAATTGCACCATCAATAATATTCTTCGATGTTTTATAAGGCATTATTCGCACCTTATACCAATGCCCATTGACATCATTAACCTCTTTTTCTTTGTAAGCAACCTTATCAATTACTTTTTGTATGTCATCAACTAAATCAGGGTAGTTTATGCTAGAAACAATATCTCCTAATGATCTTCCCACATCGGATTTTATAAGCTTTATTATTTTGGTTGCTTCATCTGTAAAACGACGTATTTTCAGTTCATTATCCACAAATATTGTTGCTATCTCTGTACTGTTGAAAAGGTTGGCCATATCATCATTTATTATCGATAATTCATCGATTTTAGTTTGAAGTTCACTGTTTACAATTGTGAGTTCTTCATTGATGGATTGTAATTCTTCTTTGGATGTTTCTAACTCTTCATTTGTGCTTTGAGACTCTTCATTCATTGATTGTAATTCTTCATTTGCAGATTTAAGTTCCTCATTAGATGTGGTCATATCCTCAATTGTGATGTTGAGTCGCTCTTTAGTCCTCTTAAGCTCAGTTTCCAGTGCATTAGTACGATCCTCACAGTTTGAAATGGGATATATTTTCTTATTTTGAACTTCATCATCTTGTACCGATGATTCTTCAAATGAAACAATTAACAATCCATTTATAAACTCGGGATCTTTCAAAGGTTTTACAACGAGTTTGATTGGATTAGTATTCTCTTCTACTATTAGATTTTCCAATACAATATCTTCATTAGTTGAAATTGCATTTTGGATTGCTGAATTTAATTGCAATTTTATTTCTTCATTTGCCATTTCAACAATATTTATACGAGCCCTTCCAGGTGAAGGTTCTAAATATTTTCCTAAACGACCATGTATAAATAAAATTTCACCCAAATCATTAATCAGTACAGATGGTGGTGCATATAAATCTATTAACTTTTTTTCAGCCAATAAAGTTATATTTCCAACTTTTTTTGGTTTCACATCCTTTAAACCAAATTGTGAATCCCAATATTTTGATGAATGTAAATTATAGGGAATTGTATGACTCTTTGTGATATCAAATACAGAATCATCTGATTTGAACCTTTTATATATTTTCCACTTACTATCTATCACTGAAAATGAGTCTATAAATTCTCCAATACTTTCTGAAGGACCTAAAAATAAAATACCATCCTTTTTTAAGGAATAATTAAATTTTGAAAGAACTTTTTCCTGTGCATCTGTTTCAAGATAGATCAGGAGGTTTCGACAAGAAATAAGATCTAATTTAGTAAATGGAGGATCCTTAATTACATTATGATTAGCAAATACCACCATATCCCTTATATCATCTTTAATCGTTACTTCATTGTCTTTTTTATAAAAATATTTGTTTAGACGTTCTTTACTAATATCTGTTATCACTCCACTATAAGTTCCTGAACGTGCTACATTAATAGATAAAGAATCAAGATCAGTCCCAAATATTTGTACTTCCAATTTTTTACCAGCGTCTTCCAAAAGTTCCTTTATAATTATTGCAATTGAATAAACTTCTTCACCAGTAGAACAGCCTGGAACCCAAACCCTTATAGTTTCATAATCTGATTTTTCTGATATCAACTCTTTTAAAGTTCCATCTTTTAATGATTCAAAGGCCTCTGGATCTCTGAAGAAATTTGTTACATTTATTAAGAATTCCTTGAAAAGCAAATCCAATTCATCAGTGTTTTCTTGAATATATCGGAGATATTGAGAGATATCTTCAATTTGATGCAGGTTCATTCTACGTCCAACACGACGAAAAACAGTACTTTTTTTATATTGGGAAAAATCATGCCCTGTTCTATTCCTAATTAAAATAAATATCTTCCTAAGTGCTTGTATATTCCTATCTTCAGGAGTGAGGATTTTTTTCAGAATCTTGCTGGAAGATTTTTTGTATGACGATAACGTTTCAGGCATTTCTTCAGGAGCTAAAATAATATCCACAAGTCCTGTATTAATTGCACTAGAAGGCATACCTTCCGATCCAGCAGTATTAGGATCTTGGGCCATACATATGCCTCCATTTGCTTTGATGGACTTTAAACCTATTGAACCATCAGTTCCAAACCCTGATAGAATTATACCTACACTTTCATCTCCTTGATCCTCAGCTAAACTTGTAAAAAAGTAATTTATTGGCATTCTAAGACCATGTGGTTCAATGGGTTCCATTAATTGGAGTTTACCATCTAAAATTCCTAAATCTTTGTTTGGTGGAATAACATAAACATGTTCAGACTCGACTTGAACACCGTCTACAATCTCTAAAACTTCAAGGTCTGTGTAGTTACCTAAAATATTAACTAAACCACTTTTATGAGTAGGATCCATATGTTGGACAATAATAAATGCGCTTCCACTATTTTCAGGAATATTGTAAAGAAATTTTTTTAAAGCATCTAGTCCACCAGCAGATGCTCCAATACCAACATACAGAAATCTTGAGGTATTTGAATAATTATCTTTGAATTTTTTTTCTATATTATCAGCCATTTAGACCACTCATTATTACAGAACTAAATATTTTGCCTATTTATTTAATATATTTCAATAATATCTATTTTGTAATATATATGAATTATAAATTGTCTTCTGTTTAAAGATTTGACATAATTATTTGTTGGCAATTACTCAAATTGGGGCTTTTGATCTTTTAAGGATAATAACTTATTAATTTAAATAATATATTGTTATTAGAGATGATAGGCACCAAAATCGTTTAATTGAGTCGATATATATTCAGCTTATAATATTCCTTAATTTGTTGAATAGATAATTGTTATAAATTTGAATGGTAAATATTTAATAATAACTATAGATCATACCGAATTAATGTATATAATATGATCATAATCGAAATTGAATATTATCTGAAGATTAATTACAGATTAGTTGAAAAATATTTTAATACAAAATTGGTGATCTTATGCGTCCGCCATATATGCCTTTACTACCTATAAGCAGAGATATTTCCAATCTACCAGTTAAATTAGCATTATATGCTTTAATAGGAGTATTATTGCTTATTACGTACGGTGTTGTAGGGTCTACATATATAATGCATTTAGATCTGCTAAATTCTCTTTATTTTACAGTACAAACTATAGCAACCGTTGGTTTTGGTGACATTCAGCCAATAACTCCAATACAAAAAATTTTTACAATAACTCTTATAATGGGTGGAGTTGCTCTGCTCGCTTATGCATTTACATTAACAATAACGGTGGTTACAATGGCAGTAGAAGAAATAACATCAGGCGCTAAACAGCGAAGGATGATAGGTGCATGTAAGGATCATTTTGTCCTTTGTGGTTATGGAAGGGTTGGAAGCGCTGTACATAAAGAACTCAAAAAAAGGAATATACAGGCAATCATAATTGAGAGAGATGAAAGTGTGGTTAAAAAGCAACTGTGGAAAGATCCAGATATTCTTGCCATTCCCGGAGACGCAACAGACGAAAATATCATGATCGAAGCAGGTATAAAAAAAGCTAGAGGGGTTATTATAACAACAGGAGACGATGTGGATAATCTCTTCATAACTCTGACAGCACGTGAAATTCATCCAAAGATATGGATAGTTACAAGAGCAAGTAAAAGTGAAAATGTCCGTAGATTGTACCGTTCAGGTG
This sequence comes from Methanobacterium sp., assembly GCA_003158115.1. GTDB lineage: Archaea > Methanobacteriota > Methanobacteria > Methanobacteriales > Methanobacteriaceae > Methanobacterium_B. The sequence goes on along the minus strand of PMGM01000082.1, from coordinate 27,141 downwards.
CAGATAAAGTCATATCACCCGAAACTAGCGGAGCTGAAGACATATATTTCGCTTCAATGGAACCTACCATAATGAAAATAACAGATATGCACGGTGTAAATGAAATACGTAAAGAATCCGAGATCATCCTAAAATATGGATGCACCCTCGAAAACATAGAATATCATCTACCCGAGTTCAAAGAGCCTTTAGCTAGAAAAATTGGAGTATCCGATCAATCCCAACTTAATAGATTTTTAAGTGGTTTAGAACGCGAAGGTGCACGGAAAAAATCTTTAGAAAGTATCTATGAATCAGTTAGTGGAATCCACTCCCATTGGATATCAGGCCCCAATAAGGAAAGTCTCGAAAAAGTTGTTGAAGAACTGAAAAGAGAGGGTTTATTATTAGGTGTTAACCTGAATGAAGAAGAAATAAAAGAAGTTGCAAGAAAGAAGGGTAGAATGGTTGAGGTTATTTTAAAACCTGAAATGATAATCACTGAAATGCATGATGTCACAGACATAAAGGAAGAGGCAGAAATTATTCTCAAACACGGATGCACTTTAGAAGACATAATATATTACCTTCCAGGATTTAATGAACCTCTCAAAAGGAAGGTCAAACTTTCCGATCCTAAAGCCATGGATAAATTTTTAAATAGTCTTAACGAAGATTCTGAAAGAATGGAATCCTTAGAAAGACTTTACACCATATCTGGCGGAGGAATTCATTCACACACCATTTCGGGTCCCGATACTCAAAGCCTTTCAAAGGTTGAAGAGGAATTAAAAATGAGAGGATATCTTTTAGGTGTAAATTTAACACGTAACGAAATAGTCCAGAAAATATCACAATTTGGAAGAGTAACTGAACTTCTTTTAAGACATAAGGCTAGTGATATTGATGATAAAAGAATTATTATCAATATGGAAGGCAGAATATTAGATTCCAAACATTATCTTCCAGGTTTAAGACAGGTTGTAACAAGAAAACTCTATTTAAAGAATAAAAATGATCTTAAAAGATGTGAAGAAGAGTATCAGAAACCTGATGCCAAAAGATCATTGGAAGCTCTTTCTCAAATATCCAGGCAAGTACATTCACACACTGTATCTGCAAGGAATGTTGAAACAATTAAAAAAATAGTAGAAGCCTTGGGCAAATCTGGAATGTTGCTTGGTGTAGATCTTTCTGAAGCAGAAATTTGGAATATCGTTGAGAGCGAGAAAATAGAACAGTTCTGTATAACTGGATAAATCAAGAATAGATACAAGATCGAATGATATAAGTTGTTAATTAAAAAAAAAGATTTCAAAAAAAAATAAAATATTAGAAAAGCTCGTGTAGTTTTATCTGATATTTACCTAGGTTTCCTCCAAAGTTACCTGCACTTATCTGAATAACACCAGCTATCTTAACAGCTGCTTCTATACCTGCTTTCATAGCTGCTTTAACTGCATCTTCATCTACTCCATCGATTACAATTTCGTAGACACCGTTAACATTTTCAGGTATTTGACATCCTTCAACTTCATCCTTGAGAGTTACACACATTTTTTCGTTGGTTGAAGCACCTAAAAATTTGTATTTTGTTGATCCGACCTTTGAACCAGAAGCTACTATTCCACCAGGGAATGGTGTAATTGCCCCAGGAACTGCCTCAATAGCATCTACAGCCGCATCTGCTGCTAAAAGTCCTGCTGGTTGATTTTCTGCTAGTATGAAAAAGTTTCCACCTGCAACTCCGGCTCTAATTCCTAATTCTGCTTCTACTAAAAAGTCTCCAGACATTAAAGGTATTGAATGAACTTTTCTACCTTGTATGTCAAGTGTTTGTTCGTAACCATCACCGAAGAACTTTAATTTTTGTCCTGTCTTGAGTTTTTCATCTGGTTCATCCATCCAATCAAAGACTGCAGTAGTTGCAGCGGTTAATATACACATACCTACCCTTTCAAGTAATTCATGATCCAATTTATCCTTATTCATGTTACAGATCATTATTACATAGCCTGGCCTTCCATCAGGAGTCTTCTGAGGAGGTACATAACCATCTATTCCTGCTTCTGCAGGGCAACCAATAACAGATGTTCCGTAGCCTGTGGCCTCTGTAGCTGCTATTAGTGCTAGTTTTTTAGTTGCTGCAGTAATAAGAATTCTGGATACTTTTATGCCGAATGCTTCTGCAAAGTTATCTTCTATTTCTACTCCGTTTATTTCCATGATTATCACCGTCTAGATCGTAGTTTTGGAGAAGTTATAAATTTTTCCATTTAATCATCGGGCCATAAAAAAATGATTGAGAAATTGTAATTAACTAAAATTTTTCTGTGATTTTGTCCATAACACCCGACCCAACATATGGAAGCATTCCCATTCCTATAAATGATGTCATCCAGAATGATATCAACCTTTCAACTATGGTGGCTGCTGCACTTATTGATGGAGGAACACCTGCTGCAGAATATAAAACAATCATAACACCATCTATAGCCCCTAAGCCTCCGGGAAGAAGTGGAATCATACCTATTAATGTGGCTATAACAAAAACAGCACCGATTATTTCAAGTGGAACTGGTGTGCCAAATGATGAGAAAACTATGTATACTCTAGTTATTTCCATAAACCATATTAAAAATGATAGTGGAAGCCCAAATAACAATACCCTCCTGTCTTTAATCATGACCTTCATGCTATTTTGAAATCCAATCATAGCTTCAATTGCTCTTTTATCGATTTCATGGTGTTTCTTCTTTGAAAATCTTTTTACAACTCTTACACCCCAGAGTGTGATCCTTTCACCTGCAGACTCGTTAATGCACATATAGAGAATTATAATAAATGCAAATACCAAAGCCACAAGAGAAATTATCAAACCTATTACAACCAATTCGGGAAGTTTCAAATAAGATACAGAAAAAATGATTGTAATAATAGCTAGAACAACAAATGGGAATGTATCAAGCCCTCTATCTGCAATTACTGTTGCTAATGCATTTTCTAATGGAACATTAGCATATTTTGAAAGCATATAAGCCCTAACTGGTTCTCCCCCACCCCTTGCACTGGGTGTGATATTGTTTACAGCTAAACCAACCATTAACATTGGAAAGATATGCCTTTTTTTAATACTTATATGGAGCGAATGAATAGTAATAGACCATCTCTGAGTCCACAATCCATATATAAAAAATTGTACAATCACAGCCAATGCAACGTACCATGGATCAGCATGTTTAAGAGCGCTTTCAATTTTACCTGGGCCTATGAAAATAACCATTAATGCTAGGACAGCAATTCCAATTAGAAATAGGATAATAGTCTTATGATTCATAATTTTCTCCTCAAATAGATCNNATTAAATTAAAAAAATTCTAAAAATGTGATATGTATTATCATAGTAATTAGTTTATTTAAAGATAAATTACTTCAAAGCTTAGATCATCTGTATCTAACAGTACTACAGTCTGTTTGGACGATACATATCCACATACTTCACCAGGATTTATTAACAATGTATTGCCATTTAATATTTCCAATTTATGGGTATGTCCAATTACAACTACATCATATTTGCCACTCTTTCTGAGTGAATCAACTATTGCAGGATTGGTTCCGTGGATAATAGAAAATTTCCATCCCTCTACAGAAATTTCTTTAAAGTCCTCTAAAATACATATATCTTTATATGCATTTTTCAGTCCTTCTCTTTCACCATCATTATTACCATAAACTGCAATAAGTTCTGAATCTAATTTTTGAAACTCAATTGCAGTAAAAGGAGATATTAAGTCCCCTGCATGAATTGTAATATCCAAGTCTTTGGTATTGAATAATCTTACGGCTTTTCTAATTGCATCAACGTTATCGTGAGAATCAGACATTATACCGATCATATTAATATCTTGGTCTTTAATATTAATATCTTTTTCTGAAACCAACTGATCTTGATGTTTATTCTAAAAATAATATCAATTAACTATCAAACTTTGAAATTAAAATTAACTTAACATCCCTAAAATTGGAGATTGCGTTGGAACCAATATCCCTAATGGATACCATTATTTAACATATTTTACTTAGTTTCTGTTTTTAGCAGGAATACTGTTCAATTAAACTATCAATTTCTTTTAAAATATCTTTGTTTCCATCCTGGTGGTATGATAAAAGTGAGTTATTATAAATATCAAGTTTCGATAAAAAATCTTGTACAACATCAATTTCTAATTCTTCATGGTATTCGCCATATCCAAGTCGTTCTAGGTAGATAGCGTTCATTATCTGCTCGAATTGTCCTTTTACGGGAATACTAAGTACAGGTTTTTTTAAATATATTGACTCACTGATGAGGGTAAAGCCACCATTAGCCAATACTGCTTTACACGATCCTAAATCGTTAAAGAATCTATCTTCATTAAACTTACGATAAGTGAGATTTTTATCAACTTTTTCCATATCAAAACCATATACAATAAAATTTTCATTGATATCCTTTAGTATTTCGATCAGTTTAGAGTTAGAGGTGCTTGTCTGGTAAACAAGTACATGATCCCCTTTAACAGGTTCTAAGTTTAATATTTCTTTCCTGAGTATTGGAGGATACATTGAAACTTTTTCTTTATTTTTGATCTCAGGATAAAAGTACGATGTGATTAAATATTTTTGAGGACGCATTATAAACGACCGAACAACACTTTCAGCTTTTAATTTATCCCTTGAAAACTTCTTAGGCACATCTATCTTGCAATGTGTCATAACATGCATATTATCAATGCTTATCATTGGAACTCTAATTATCTTACTCAATATATTAGAATAAAATTCAAAGTCAGATATTATAACATTCGGTTTGAATTCATTTGAAATATTGTAAAGAAGTCTAATATTATCCTTGACGTCTCTTGGAAGACTTTTCATCGCTTTTATGAAAGTTTTTCTGTCATTAACAGCGTTGTTTTCATAAACTGTGTTGAATCCATATATTTCGTATACATCATCAAATTTTTCAGATAAAAATTCGTATGCTCGACCACTAGCAAATACAAGAACTTCATTCTCTTCCTTTAAATGTTCAAGAACTACAGAAGTTCTGATTGCATGACCCATACCTTCTCCACAAGCAGCGTATATGATATGTGGTTTGATTATATCTTCAGTTTTTTCATGGCCGAATTTATAATCCAACTCTTCTGCACTTATCTTTTTACCTCTAAAATCATAAATAGTACTTTTAGTATATTTAAAAGCCAGATCCTTCAATCCTTCTTTTTCTAGTCGACGTGTTGAAACCAGAAGTCTGGGTTTTCTTAAAACCTTAAAGGTTTGTATTTTACCAATCCTCTCGATATAATCGCTATCTTCACCAAAATCTAGACATTCATCAAAGCCTTGAGCCTGATTATGGATGTATTTTGTGGTTAAAATACCATAACACCCCGCACCATGCGGTTTAATGGATTCGGCTCTTTTCATGAAAAAGTTCGCAAATTTATGGAGAACTTTATCAACACTTCTATCACTCATTGGGATTATTTGTGTAATTGCAATTCCCAAATTTTTTTCCTCAAATTCTTCAATAGCAGACTCTAAATAATCTGCAGAAAGTACCACATCTGAATCTAAAAATAATAATAATTCACCTTCAGCTATTTTTGCTCCATTATTCCTACCCACTGCAGGTAAACCACCAGGAATAACTTTACAATTATGTGATTCTGCAATCTCCTTTGTCTTGTCAACAGACCCTGCATCCGCTACAATTATCTCGTAATCTTTAAAATTTTGTTCATTTATACTATAAAGGAGCTTTGGGAGGTACTCTTCCTCATTATATGTTGGTATTATGATACTGAGTTTCACATTAATACTTACACCTTCATCCATTTTATAATTAATGTAGAACCATATAATTTAAAAGTGCTTCCATGTGTCGTATTTGTTTTAAATCTTTATTTACAAATTGAAATCCATTGAAACATGTTAATTGGAACATATTTATTTTAATGTATATAGAATAATGATTAATGTGTAAAATAATAAATTTTAGCCATAAAAAATTATATAAATAGAATATTGAAATTGTTATCAATTATTTAGCATTTTTATAGTTTTATACCAGTAAATCTATTTGTAATAAGTTATTTTATAACCATTTCCTTTCGATATATTTAATTTAATCTACTTAGATATGATCAATAAGTTGAAGAGATACTTAAAAATATAAATTTATTGACTACTTCACTATAGTAGTAGATAATTATTTTCTATTCGTATTTTACTGCAGTTCCAGTTACAGTAACCATTATGGTGTTGCCCATAGTTCCACCTAAGTTATTGTACTTTATACGAATTCCAATAATTGCATTTGCATCGTCTTTTTCAGCTTTTTCGGTTATGCTACCTATTGCAAGATCTCTGGCACTTTTCAACTGTTCTTCATAAGCTGAAGTTCTTCCTCCAACAACATCTCTAACTCCTGAAAAAAGGTCTTTGTAAACATTTGCACCTAATAGTGATTCACCAGTAACTAGTCCATAATATTCTATTATTTTATGCCCTTCAATATTAGGTGTAGTTAATATTAACATTTTATTCCTCCATAAATTATCAATGAGATTGAACTTTTTAACCAATTGTTATTCATTAATTGTCCAACTTATTCTATAAAATTAATATTGGTTTAATAATCTATAAAGTAACGTACTATATTAACTTCCTAATTAAAAAAATAGTATAAATGATTGATCACCCATTTTAATTCATAAAATTCTAAACAATTTTCTTGCATTTTCGATTTGAGGAATTATTAAAGTTCGATGTTATAAACCATACTATGTGATATATTTACTATTCTAATTTTCAGGTTGATATTTATCCATTCAACCAATATAATACCAGAATATTGAGTTAAAATGATATCATAGACTCTTAAAATATTTTGAAATTTAATTGTTTGAATACATCAATTTTTATTTTTTTACTAAAATTTATATTAGATCATGATATGATAATGATTGGTTATTTAAAAAAGAAAGATTTCTATTTGATTTTCAAGAATCTTGGAATTGTAATGCATGGCATAGGCGTAGTTATGCTTATCCCTCTATTAGTTGCACTTATATATGGTGAAACTGATTATGGAGGATATCTTATATCAGGTATTCTTTCAATTTCTATCGGTTTTTTGTTTAGACAATTTTTCCCAGAAAAAGCTAGTATGCGACTTAAACATGGAATGATACTAGCAGCTATTGCTTGGCTTTGGGCAGCGCTTATGGGTAGTATATGTTTAATGTATACAACTGATGTGGTTTTTTTAAATGCATATTTCGAGAGTATGTCAGCTTGGACTGGAAGTGGACTTTCAATATATACGAATGTCCAGATACTCCCCACAATCAGTTCTGTTTTTAAGAAGCCTTATGCAATGGGTTGGTGGGTTAGGTGTAGTTATAGTGGTTATTGGAGTACTTATCCGTCCAGGTATAACAGCATCACGGCTTTACAAAGCAGAAGCCACGTGAAGAAAAGATAAAACCCAGCATAGCTAACACTGTACGGACCATATGGTGGATTTATCTTTTTTACACCGTGGTGGGAATTGTTCTTTATATGCTTGCAGGTATGTCACTTTTTGATGTTATTAATAACTGCTTCACTAACCTATCAACAGGTGGAATGTCCGTAAAAAACAATAATATCGGAGCATACAACAGCACTGCCATAACAATTATAACTATAATACTGATGACAATAGGAGGGACTAGCTTCCTAGTACATTACAATGCACTTAAAGGAAGAGTTCTAGATGTATTACGTGACATACAATTCCAGGCAATGATTATCATAGTAGTAATTTTCTCAATACTTCTTCTAACTGTTTCTAAGTTTACTACCCTCAACTCCATTTTCTTTGTTGTTTCTGCTCTCAGTTGTACAGGTTCAAACACTGTGCCAATAAGTACCATGAGTGGTTGGACGGACTTTTCTAAGGTATTACTGTCTGTTGCTATGATAATTGGTATGGCCGCTGGTTCAACGAGTGGAGCGTTAAAACTTATAAGGATCGTAACGTTAGTAAAGGGGATTTATTGGGAGGTAATTAAGATATTATCCCCTGAAGGTACTGTAATACCTAGAAAAATAGGAGGAAAAACAGTTCGAGATGCAGAGATAAAAGAAGCTGGTAGTTACACATTTTTATATTTGTTTTTAATTTTCATTACATGGCTTGTATTTATGGCCTATGGTTATGGAGGAATAGATTCTCTCTTTGAGATTACATCAGCTCAGGGTAATGTTGGCCTTTCAGTGGGTATAACATCTCCAACTATGCCTTCAATTCCTGAGATATTACTAATAATCGGAATGTGGGTTGGAAGAATCGAAATAATCCCTGCATTGATCCTTCTTAAAGGTGGGTTCGATCTTTTCAAAAGATTTAAAACTTAAATACTTTAATACGTTTTTTAATTCTTTGAATTTTAGTATGATATCATTATTTTATAAGGTTGAAAAAACTATACAATTAGAATTGGGATAATAATAAAAATTTTAGTTGGTGTAAATTCATGTATATAGTAATAATGGGCGGCGGAAGAGTAGGACTTAATCTGGCATCATCATTAGTAGCCGGTGGACATGACGTCACCCTCATTGAAAACGATTCAAAATTATGTAATAATGCGGCGAGTGAATTAGATGCGTTAGTAATATGTGGTAGTGGCACCGATATTAAAACTCTTGAAGAAGCAAATGTGGGTGATGCAGATGTTTTTGTAGCAGCCACAGGATTCGACGAAGCAAATCTACTTTCATGTATCTTAGTTAAAGAATATAATATAAAGAAAATTATTGCAAGGGTAAGTAACCCTGATCATGAGGATGCTTTTAAAAAAGTTGGTATTGATGATGTTATAAGTCCTGAACTTACAGCAGCCAGCTATCTTGAAAAACTTATAATTAGGCCAAAAATTGCAGATCTGATAATCATTGGAAAGGGGAATGCAGAATTATTAGAGATCAAAGTAGAAAATAAAAATGTTTTAGGGAAAAAAATAAAAGATGTAAGCCCAACAGACGATTTTATAATTGCAGCATTGTATAAAAATGGTGAAATTACCATTCCAAAAAAGGAAGATGTTTTGAATAAAGGCGATAGAATATCCATACTTGTTAAAAGTAAAGCTGTTAAGAAAACTGCTAAACTGTTCACAGCATAGGTAAATTCAATTTTTATATATTTTATAATTTATTTTAAAAATATTTTTTTTTTATTAACAAATTTAATATCCTGTTAACATGTTATAAGAAGTTTTAATATGTCTTGAACCATCTTTAACCCATGGACCATGACCAGGTAGTAAGTACTTCACATTAAGATTTTTCAAACGTTTTAATGATTCTTTCATATCTTCGAGGTTTCCACCAATATCCATCCTACCGTAACCTCCATCTGCAAATACAGTATCTCCAGATATGAGTATCTCACCATTATAAAGACATATCCCGCCCTTGGTATGTCCTGGCGTATGAAGAACTTCGAAATCGTGTATTTTGTCTCCTTCTTCAAGGATTCGATCAACTTTCATTCCTTCCATTGATCTTCCAAAAATACTGGCTGCCGTTGTATCATCATTTTTCTCTTGTATGGCCTTAGCATCTTCCCTATGCATAGCTACATCCAAATTAAAGCATCTGTTTCCACCTATATGATCGTAGTGATTATGGGTGTTAACAATTAATGCAAGATCATCTTCAGATATTCCTGCCTTTTTCATGGAATCTTTAATGTATTGAATGTTATCTCCTGTTCCAGTATCGACCATAACATCTTCGAAGATATAAATATTGGAATCGTATCCAATTCCTTCTATTATTACAACATCGTTGATCTTATCCAAATTATCACCTTTTTCATTAATTGTTTATTAGATCATTATAAATAATTTTAGAAAAGAATTAAAAATTTGATAATACATTAAATTAATTTAGAATAAATTTTCAGATTTAAGAATATAAATGGGGTCACCGGGATTTGAACCCAGATCCTAGGATTTCTCTTGTCTCAGTACTCCAATTGGTCATCATACTTTCCTTCAGAGTGCGCACTTTCTTCAAAGACAACTGGAGTCCCAGATGATAGCCAGATTACACTATGACCCCAAGGGATTATTTAAATACATATTTAATCTTATTTTAAACAAATATAAGCCAAGGGAGAGATTTGAACTCCCGTGTAATGGATCTGCAGTCCACCGCTTCGCCTCTAAGCTACCTTGGCATAGTAGATATAGTTTAATTGCTGTTGATATTTAAACCTTGCGGAGAGTCTACCTCAAAAAAATCATTAACTGCAATTTTACATTATTTTATAATTAAAGATACATACAACTAGAAACCATTTTAAAAAAATTAATAGATGAAAACTGAATATTGAAAATAAAATAAATTATCAATCAATTCATTATGGTTATTTGATTTCCAGTTGCTTGTGGAGGATATCCTTGAATTATTGGACCTATGAATGTGATATCTACACTTTGTCCCGGTTTAAGATTTTCAAACGTGCCATTGTTCAGTTTATTTCCATCTTGACGTAATATCTGTGTTTCGTTTGTTATTTTGACCGTAACATTCCCCTGTTGATTACCGTTGGTTATTATACCTTGTACAAGTATTGAATTGGTAGTGGTGGAGTTAGTATCTGCAACCAATATTCCAACAATCGTTCCTGTCATATCTGAATGTTGACCTCCAGTTGCAACCATGGCACCGTAAACAACTCCCATAAACATCACAAATAGCATTGAGAGGAGTATGATATTTTTCATTTTGGAATTCCTTCTAATAATTTTTCAATGATTATTTCTAATTTAGTATATTCAAACATGAATCCACAGCATTAAGTAGACCCGAGTACTATCCATATTTGAACTCTGGAATACTATATTTTACAAACCCCTTTATATAATTAATTGATGGAATTATAACAATTCTTCAATTTCAAGTGAATATATAACCCGATTTATATAAAAAATTCAATAATGTTCTTTAAGTTGATTTTTAATTGTATCATGTTTCTTAATAGTTGTACTAAAAAGTTTTTTAAATGTTACTGGAATATCTTCATCCAAAACCTTAAGACCCTCTTCGGTTATTCCTCCTTTAGTAGCAACGGAAGAGATTAAATTTTCAAACCCCATATCTTCAGAGAGAAGTTTTGAAGTTCCATACAATGTTTTAATTACCATCTCTTCTGTTTCTTCGATTGAAAATCCACTATTCAGAGATGCGGTTTTAGCAAATTCCATGAATATTTGGGCAATAAATGCAGGTGAACAACTCGTAATATCAGCACCCACATCAAAATCTTGTTCGTTAATTATTTTAGATATCCCGATTGAATTAAAAAGAGAATTCAGATATTCTCCTTCTGCTTTTGTTACATTTGAGTTATGACAAATTAATGTTACTCCTTCAAGTACTTTTGATGTTAAAGAAGGCATTACCTTGGATATTTTCCCTTTAAATATTCCATTAACATTTTCCATTGTCAACGCAGCTGATATATATACTAAATGGGTATTTTCCGAGGTAAATTCTTTTATCTCTTCAAGAACATTCTTTACATCTAATGTTCCAACCATAAGGAACAATAAATTAGACTTCATAGATGTAATGGTATTATTCTGGGCAATTTCTATTTCAGGATATTCATTTTTCAAATAATCAAGCTTTGATACAGTTTTACTTGAAATAATGACCTCATATGGTTTAAGTATTCCAGATAATAAGAAACCATCCAGAATAACTTTTCCCATACTCCCATAACCTATAACTCCTATTTTTTTCACAATAACTCTCCTAATTATTTGATTCACAATTATTTAATAAAATGGTTGATTTGAATATGAACTGTTCTTAACCTATTTTGAGTTTATTAGAACTGATATTTCATAACTCTATAATGCAATAAAATTATCTCGTTTTTTAATTTTTCCATTTTAAGAAGCTTCAAGTCTAAAACTCCTTCTTTCGAATTTAAATCGGGTGCAGAATAAATAGAATCGGGTGATATTCCCCCCACAAGATTAGGGTAAATTAATACACATACTTCATCAACTAGATCGTCACGGAGGAGTAACCCATTTAGTTTACCTCCACTTTCAACTCTTAGATTTTTAACCCCAAATTGTAAGTTTAGTTCTTCAAGGGCTGTACCTAAATTAACTTCATCGTAGCCTATAACCATATATTTAATATATTTTTCTTCTAAAAAGTCCAAATATTCTTGAGGAGTAGATCTGGAACATAAAACTAAAATATCTCCAAAGAAATGGGTTTCTAATACATCATCCCAGATTCGTATTCTTCCTTGACTGTCAGGTACAACTAATAATGGCCGATTATCAATTTCATTTACTTCTCTGACTTTACAATCCGTACCTTCATTGCTGTGTTTCAATTGAAATTTTTTTAGTAGGGTGTTATTACTCATTAAAACCGCATCTAGAGACCATTCATTAGCCACATGATAATAAAGTTCATTATCGATACTAAATCCATCAATTCGCCCATCTATAGATATATTATCGAATATTATTACTTTTGGTAGCATAGAATTCCTCCATTTCTTATTTAAACTTTTTAGAATTATCCCACGATTTAATTTAATTTGACTTTTGTATTCTCAATCTTAAAAAAATTGTATTTCCCACATATATGTGTTATAATCTTAATTTTGGATTATAAATTTTATACCCTTAGTAACTATTAAATCTAATGATAGGTACTCTAATACTATTGTCCCTGTAATCAAATGTTCTTGAGACTGTTATTAGTTATCCATCTTCTTAAAATCCAATTAAAGTGATTTGGATCTTCTAAATTCCATATATGACCTACATTTGGAGCAATGTATCCTTCAGATATCTTTAATGATGTCAATAGATCATCTGCTGAATCCTTAATAATTTTATAATCTTTCTCACCAGCCATCACTAAAACTGGTACTTCTATTTTTTCAAGTCCATCTGGCTGTTTAAATAACATATTCTCTTTAAGAACCCTGTTTAATGAATCATGTTTAATAATAAGGGTTGATTCCTTAAATTTGTCAAAAAGACATTTATGCATGTTGTAAGTTCGCATGTTAGCTTTTATGAAAAAATCAGTATTTTTCACAGGTTCATATACATTAATTGCATAATCAAGTAGTTTTAATAATGATTCATTATGCGAAGTTCTTTGAATGAGTGTTCCGCTAATAATCGCATGATCAACTAATTCAGGGTTTTTACTCAAAATTTGGATGATAATTTGAGCCCCTACAGATATTCCAACCAGGTGAGCATTACCGTTATTTGTATGATTTCGAATTATCTCTGATATCATTTCAGCAGATTTATGGATGGTAAATGGTTTTACATTAATGCTTCTCCCATGTTCAGGAAGATCAGGTACAATACAATGATAATCATCAAATTCTTTTATTTGACCATCCCAAATCCACCCCGCCATTGCACTGCCATGCAGAAATATGATGGTCTCAGCATTTTTGGGACCTGTTTCTTTCAAATATAAATCCATACTGCCCTCTAACCGAAAGTTTTAATACTTTTATTACACTTTATCAAGTGAATATTCCATGCCATAGGTTCCTTCGGATTTACCCATCCATTTGAATTGTTTCTTCGCACATACATTGAAACCTGTACTTTCGTACAATCTTTTAGCATTGTAATTCTCAAACGTTACATCTAACAGAATTCTTTTGCAGTTCTTATCATTTGCCAATTGAAATGAATTCTTCAATAGTTCAGTTCCAATACCCTGTCCCCTTAAACCATTTGCAACAACAAGATTGCCAATGTAAAGATCATCATTCTCAATTGATGATGCGGTAATTTTATCATATATAGGTTTGACCAGTGAAAGTTTTATAAAATTTAAGAATTCCATTTCATGTTTAAATATCATGATTTCCTCAAGATATTTTATTTCGTCACCTCTGAAAGCAACGAGAATTCCCATAACTTTACCGTTATCATCCTCTCCAATGTATATATGTTCATGACCGTAGCTATTCTTTCCAGCTATTATGAGTGTTCTAAGCTTTTCAATAGCGTTAGTTCTGTTTTTATCCAGAAAAGTTGTAAAAAGACTGATATCTGTTTCATAGATCAATTCTGACACTAAATCAACGTCATGTTTATTTAAATCTAATTTTATCAAATTCATTTAAATTATAACTCCTTATTCCATTTATTAATTATTTAAACCATTTTTTTAATCTTGATAGAGCATATTGGACCATATTATTCCACTCAATCATCTGATTTAACAACCTATATAACCTTCACACTATAAATAAAAATTCATGGAAAGTAAAAGATTCGTGCTTCTGGACATAGATTACATCACAGAGAATGATAAAGCAGTTATTCGATTGTTTGGTAAACTTAAAGGAAATGAGGAAGGCAAATCTCTGATTGTTCTTGATAAAAGTTTTGAACCCTACATTTATGTAATTCCCTATGATGAAGAACAATGTATAGAAGATTTAAACGAATTTGATATTAACAGAATTGGCTGGGCACGAAAAGGGTACATGGGCGAGATCAAAGATTTTATTAAACTTACTCTCAACCACCCACAAGATGTTCCTAAACTGAGAGATAAAATAAGGAATTTAGACTCTGTAAAAGACATTTTAGAACATGACATCCCATTTTACCGCAGATACTTAATAGATAAAGCCATATTCCCTATGGCCGAAGTTGAAGTGGATGGCACATGTATCGATAATAAATCTATTAATTTTATGTGTAGCACTGATGTATGTGTTTTTGAAATGAATGGAAATCCAAAACCAATTAATTCTGAGTTTCCCGAATTAAAAACCTTAAGTTTTGATATCGAAGTTAGAAACCCCAAGGGTATGCCACAAGCCGAAGAAGATCCAATAATCATGATAAGTTTGTCAAGTAACAAAGGACTTCAAAAGGTACTCTCAACCAAAAAGTCACCGCTTGAATATGTAGAAACACTCAAAACAGAAGCCCATATGCTTGAAAGATTTGTGGAGATAGTTAAATCAGAAAATCCTGATCTTTTAATGGGTTACAATTCAGATAACTTTGATATGCCCTACATTCGTAATAGAGCAACCAAACTAAATGTGAAAATGCGGTTGGGAACTGATGGATCTGGACTGAAATTTATGAGGAGAGGTTACACAAACTCAGCCCTTGTAAAAGGTAGGATACATGTGGATCTTTATCTTTTAAGTAGAAGATATCTTCAGCTTGATCGTTACACCCTTGAAAGAGTCTATAAGGAGCTTTTCGATGAACAGAAGGTGGATGTTCCTGGTGATGAAATATTTGAGTACTGGGATTGTGGTGGTGAAAAGCTTGAAACACTTTTTAAATATTCCCTAGACGATGCAGTATCAGTTACTAAGATAGGTGAAAAATTACTGCCACTCAGTATGGAACTCACACGTTTAGTTGGCCAACCTTTTTTTGATATAGCTAGAATGGCTACAGGACAGATGGTAGAATGGTACCTTATAAGAAAAGCCTATGAAATTGGAGATATGGTACCAAATAAGCCTTCATCTTCACAGTATTCAGAAAGAAGAGGCAAAAAGGCTGCAGGTGGATATGTTATGGCACCTGTTAAGGGATTGCATGAGAATATTGTATCATTCGATTTCAGAAGCCTTTACCCAAGTATTATTATCTCTAAGAATGTTTCACCAGACACCCTTGTGAAGGAGGGTAATGATAATGATTGCAATATTGCACCAGAATTAGGACATAAATTCCTTAAAACCCCTGTAGGATTTGTTCCCTCCATAATTGGTAACATTTTAAAGGAGAGGGTGAGACTTAAAACCCAGATGAAAAATGCTGTAAATCCCAGAGAAAAACATGTACTCGATGTCCAGCAGCAAGCCCTTAAACGACTTGCAAACTCCATGTATGGAGTATATGGGTATTCAAGATTTAGATGGTATAGAATTGAATGTGCCGAAGCAGTGACAGCTTGGGGAAGGGATTTTATTAAAAAAACTATGTTAAATGCAGAAGACTATGGTTTCAAAGCCATTTATGCAGATACAGATGGTTTCTATGCTACTTTTTTACGAGATGATGTTGAATTATCAGAGGATAAATAGGGTTAGGTAACAGGTATGTCCAAAAAAAATATTCAATTCAACGATCTAAACCAGGATAATTAATATTTGATACAATAAAAATAGAAACATAATACACATTAAAAATTATTTTAAATAAGTTAAAAAAAACTGAGGATTCGCTAATACTAATTTTTTAAATTAAAATAATTTTGTAATTTAAAATATTCTAATCCATGATTTTATCTTTGGATATATAAGACTGGAGAGCTAAATGAAATTTATTAAAATGTTTCTTATCATGATTTTAATTCTAAGATCTTATACAAATTTTGAGGTATGAAAGTGGAAAAGGCCAGAATATTAGTACAGGGAATAGTTCAGGGAGTAGGATTTAGACCTACAGTTTACAGGATAGCTCATGATCTGAACATCCATGGATATGTAAGAAACCTTGGGAATATTGTTGAAATAGTTATTGAAGGTTCTAATAATAAAATTAATGATTTCATAAATAGTTTACAATATAATAAACCTCCCATATCTGAAATAAACTCTCTTGAAGTTGAATGGCTTGATCATAAAGGCCTTGCCGAATTCAATGATTTCAAAATACTTGAAAGCTCCAAAAATTTTTCAGGATCCTCTGTAATCCCGCCAGACATAGCTACCTGTGATAATTGCCTTGAAGAAGTGTTTGGAGATTCAGATAGACGACATAACTATCCATTCACTGCTTGTACTGACTGTGGCCCTCGTTTTACTGTTATAAGTTCAGTTCCATACGACCGCATACGGACATCTATGAAGAGTTTTCCTCTCTGCAAGGATTGTGAAGCTGAATATGAGAACCCTGAAGACCGTAGATATCATGCTGAAGCTTCGTGTTGTCCGGTTTGTGGACCAAAAGTGTTTTTATATCGTAACAACATCATTGAAAGTGAAAATCCAATTAAAAAAGCAGCTGAACTAATAGATGAGGGGAATATTCTTGCTATAAAGGGTATTGGAGGCACTCACCTTGTTGTTAAAACAACAGAAGACGATCCTGTTGAAATTCTGAGAAAAAGACTTGGTAGATACAATCAACCTTTTGCATGTATGTCAAAAGATTTAAAAACCGTTCAAACATTTACAAATATTTCTGAATCGGAAAAAAAAGTTTTAACAAGTAGAAGAAGACCCATAGTGGTTTTAAATAAAAATAGAACCTACATGCTATCACCTTCTGTGTCACCTTACCTCCATAATCTTGGAGTGATGCTCCCATATTCCGCACTTCAACATTTACTTTTCACATACACCAATGAACCAGCATACATCATGACTTCTGCAAATATGCCCGGTGAACCCATGCTCATTGATAATAGGGAGATAATATCAAAACTTGATGGTATTGCGGATTATTATCTCTTACATGACCGGAAAATAATTAACAGGTGTGATGATTCAGTTGTGAGGTTCAGGGGTGACGAAATGGCATTTATAAGACGCTCCAGAGGTTATGTTCCTGAGCCTTATGATTTTTCTCGAATTTCAGAGGATTTAAATGTATTAGCCCTTGGCCCTGAAATAGATGTGACTTTTTCATTACTTAAAGACGGAAAATGCTATGTTTCACAACATATAGGTGACACAACCAAGTATGAAACATTCAGATACCTTCAAGAAGCAGTGACCCATATGATGGATATTACCAGAACAGGGAGTGTAGATGCTGTTGCATGTGATCTCCATCCAATGTTCTTTACTACTAAACTTGCTGAGGATATGAGCCAAGACTTTGAATCCGAGATTGTGAGGGTTCAACATCACCATGCCCATGCAGCAGCCCTATGTGTGGATAATAATATTGATGAACTTGTATGTATTGCTGCAGATGGTGTTGGATATGGAGATGATGGTACTGCATGGGGTGGGGAAATACTCCTTTCACATGGGTCAAACTATGAGAGATTGGCATGTTTAATGCCACAACCCATGGCTGGTGGTGATATAACAACTAAATACCCTGTAAGAATGCTTATGTCGATGTTGTATAATCACATGGATGATGGAGAACTAGTAAATCTTATGAAAACAGATTATAGTGACTATTTCAAACATGGGGAAAGGGAGATCGATCTCGTTTTAAAACAACTACAAAAAGGATTTAACACGAATATGACAACCAGTACAGGGAGAGTTCTAGATACAATATCAACAGCTCTCAGAATATGTAGGGAAAGAACTTATGAGGGTGAATGTGCAATGAAACTTGAATCTGCCGCATTCTATGGTAAAAATACCCTTGAAATCCCTTATGAAATTGGAACTAATATGGGTAAAGATTTTTTAAACACATCAAATATTTTGATATCGGCTCTGGAGTTGAAAGAGAAGGGAGAAAAGATTCAAGATATAGCTCGTGCAGCACAAAATGCAATTGCTTTTGGACTTGCCGAAATGGCAATAAATGTCGCAGAAAATGTGGGAGTAACAATTATTGGAGGTACTGGAGGAGTATTCTATAATGAAGCAATAACTGCTGCTGTACGCAATAAAGTAAAATCTGCTGGTTACACCTTCGTTCAGCATAAAAACAGTTGTGCAGGAGATGGATCTGTTTCTATTGGTCAAGCTGCTGTTGCAGCATGGAAATCCAAGGGTATTTAAATAAATAAAAACCTTCAATCCATTTTTATAGATTAATAACTAGAATAAGTAAAAATAACTTTGATTCACCTAATTGATTAAGATTTATTTAATGGATTTGTTTGAGGTTCCGGTTGGGAATTTTTATTTTTTACTTCAAGTTCAACTAAGAGTCTTTCCGCATGCTTTTTAGCGTCATCATATTTCTCAATAAGTTTTTGTAATTCTTCTGTAACCTCAGTTTCACCCATGTGAATTCTACCCTCAAGTGTGTGTAGTTCCGAAAACTCTTGACTAATAACATTCATTTTTATTGCACCAGGTCCAATAAAAATTTGTATCTGAATGTCCTGAGAAATGTCATAGTACTTTCTAGGTCTTCCTCGTTCTATCTTTTGGAATGAAGAACTTAAAAGACCTAATTCTTCCATAGCCCTGAGATGCTCTATTATAGCCTTTTGTCCCACTTCAAGTTCCTTTGAGATTTCACTAACAAATCGAGGCTCGTCAGTTAAAAGGTTAATTATGTCCCTCCGGGTCTTACAACCCATTACATCAAGTATTGCTTCTAAATCCATGTTATACCACTTACTGGTTTTATGATCTTTGTGATGTTATAAATATAGTACTTATTTTACTAAGTGTGCGAAAGATTTATATAACCTTTTGTAACTATAATAGTTAAAGGTTA
The DNA here is from genome assembly GCA_003158115.1 of Methanobacterium sp. Lineage (GTDB taxonomy): Archaea > Methanobacteriota > Methanobacteria > Methanobacteriales > Methanobacteriaceae > Methanobacterium_B. The sequence continues at coordinate 7,690 of PMGM01000082.1, read as the reverse complement.
CTGTTCTTTTTATACCATATAAAAGGTGAATGAATGAATGATAAACAAGAATTAGAGAAGTTAAAAAAGGATCTGACCCGTCTAAAATCGGATATCCAAGAAAAAAGTGAGGATATTGAGAAAAAAGATGAAGAGATCCAGAATTTAGAGAATAAAGTTGAGGATTACCATTCCCAGCTACTTAGACTCCATGCTGACTTCGACAACTACAAAAAACGATCAGAAAAAGAGTTTAAAGAATATGTCAAATATGCAAATGAAGGCTTGATCATCAAAATAATAGATGTATATGAAGATCTTGAACGAGCATTAAGTGCAGATAAATCCCATGACCTCAAAGAAGGTGTGGAGATGATACATAAAAAACTCAAAACAATATTAGAAGGAGAAGGACTCTGTGAAATTGAAGCAACTGGAGAAAAATTCGACACCGATAAGCATGATGCTTTAATGGTAGAGGATAATAAAGATTTCAAAGACAATACAGTTATAGAAGAACTTGGTAAGGGATATACCCTTAATTCCAAAGTAATTAAGTATGCTAAAGTTAAAGTTTGTAAAAAGAAGTAACCTTAATATTATGAAGATGAATTTAAAAAGTTAATACAGTGTATTTTGTAAAAAGAGGTGAATATTAATGGCAAAGAAAGAAAAAATAATAGGTATAGATCTGGGTACAAGTAACTCAGCAGCAGCAGTACTCATCGGCGGTAAATCAACCATAATACCAAGTGCAGAGGGTGCAACACAATACGGTAAAGCATTTCCAAGCTATGTTGCCTTTACAAAAGATGGACAACGTCTAGTAGGTGAACCAGCCAGAAGACAGGCTGTCACAAACCCCGAACATACTATCAGTGCAATTAAAAGGAAAATGGGTACAGACTACAAGATCAATATACTTAACAAAGATTACACACCACAGGAAATATCAGCTTTCATATTACAAAAGATTAAAAAGGATGCAGAAGCATTCTTGGGCGAACCTGTAAATAAAGCAGTTATTACAGTACCTGCTTATTTCAATGACAACCAGAGAACCGCAACTAAAGATGCAGGAACAATTGCAGGTTTAGAAGTAGTACGTTTAGTTAACGAACCAACCGCAGCAAGTTTAGCATACGGAATAGATAAAGAAGCAGAAGAAGATCTAGAAATACTTGTCTTCGATTTTGGTGGAGGTACTCTTGATGTCACCATAATGGACTTTGGTGGAGGAGTATTTGAAGTAAGGTCTACAAGCGGTGATACCAGTTTAGGTGGTACCGATATGGACAACACCATAATGAAACATCTTGCAGAAGATTTCAAACGCGACACCGGAGTAGACCTCATGAACGATGATCAGGCCGTTCAGAGGCTAAGAGAAGCAGCAGAAAAAGCTAAAATAGAACTTTCAACAACTCTAACTAGCGATATTAATCTCCCATTTATAACAGCAACTGCCGAAGGACCTAAACATCTCACAACAACTTTAACTAGAGCTAAACTCGAAGAATTAGTTGACCCTATAATTAAAAAATGTTCAGGTCCAATGGAACAGGCCATTAAAGACGCTAAAATGAGTAAATCTGATATAAATAAGATTATATTAGTCGGAGGACCAACCAGGATGCCTGCTGTCCAGAAATTTGTTGAAAAATTTATTGGAAAACCAGCAGAAAGTGGAATAGACCCTATGGAATGTGTAGCTATAGGAGCTGCAATCCAAGGTGGAGTAATGGGTGGGGAAATAAAAGATCTAGTACTTCTTGATGTAACACCATTATCTTTAGGTATAGAAACATTAGGAGGAGTTTTTACTCAGCTCATTGAGAGAAACACCACAATACCTACCAAGAAAAGTCAAGTATTCACTACTGCAGCAGACAGCCAGCCTTCCGTAGACATACACGTTCTTCAAGGTGAAAGACCAATGGCAGCAGATAACTCAACCCTTGGAAGATTCCAATTAGTTGGAATACCACCAGCCCCTAGAGGAATACCACAAATAGAAGTCTCATTTGACATAGACGCTAACGGTATCATAAATGTATCTGCAAAGGATATGGGAACAGGAAAAGAACAGAGAATTACAATAACAGCACCAAATAAGCTCTCAAAAGAAGAAATAGACAAAAAGGTAAAAGAAGCGGAGCAACACGCAGAAGAAGACAAAAAACGTCAAGAAGAAATAGAAATCAGAAATAATGCTGATTCAATGATCTACACTTCAGAAAAGACATTAGAAGAATTAGGAGATAAAGTAGACGCAGATAAAAAAACTAGGATTGAAGAACTTGTTAAAGAACTAAAAGAAGTCATAACAGGCCAAGATCTTGATGCAATCAAAACCAAAACCGATGAACTAACTAAAGTGGTTCAAGAAGTAGGTGCAGCTATTTATCAAGAAGCTCAACAGGCACAACAAGAAGCTCAAAATGCCCAAGAACCTCAAAGTGAGGAAAAAGAAAAGGACCAAGATGAAACAATAGATGCAGACTACGAAGTCAAAAAATAGGATTACCAAATCATACAGGGTTTTCCCTGTATCCTATTTTTATTTTTAAAAATTAGTTCTAAAATATCCAGTTATTTAATTTACAAATCAGCTTTTACAAAATCCTGGCTTAAACTTTAAAGTTAATATCATGAATTTTCTAAATTGTTGATAACTGTGTCATTAAAATAGTTTCAAAATAATAACTTTAATTTTATTAAATTTCACAAATATAATTTCATTCATAATAAAAAAAAATGGTTGATCAAATAAATTGAGGGTAAGATTATAATGGCAGAAAAGCGTGATTATTACGAAGTGCTCGGAGTAGATAAGGGCGCGGAGAAAAAAGATATTAAAAAGGCTTATCGTAAATTGGCAATGAAATACCACCCTGACGTGAGCGAAGATCAAGAATCAGGGGAAAAATTTAAAGAAATAAGCGAAGCTTATGCTGTTCTTTCAGATGCAGAAAAAAGGCAGACCTATGATCAGTATGGTCATGCAGGAATGAATGGATTCTCACAAGAAGATATATATAATAATGTAAACTTCGATGATATATTCCGAGGATTTGGATTCGGTGGCGGTCAAAGCAGTAGCCGTAGTAGCAGTGGTGGTGGTGGCTTTGAAAGTATATTCGATTTATTTGGATTTGGAGGGGGTGGTGGTAATGGACCAACCCAAGGTGAAGATGTTTACTATGAAATGAATATCACACTCGAGGAAGCAGCTTCAGGACTTGAAGAAGACATTGAAGTACCTCATAAAAAAACATGTCCAAAATGCCATGGATCTAAGGCTGAACCCGGTACAGACACAAGAACGTGCCCCGAATGTGGTGGATCAGGACAAGTACGGCAAGTGAGTAATACACCATTGGGTCAATTTGCAACTGTTAGACCATGCAGAACATGCAGAGGCGAAGGACAAGTTATAGACACCCCATGTAAAGAATGCCATGGAAAAGGTATTGTAAAAAATAAAAGTACAATTCATGTCAAAATCCCACCGGGTGTTGAAGATGGAAGTCGTCTACGTGTTCCGGGAGAAGGTGATGTTGGTACACGAAGAGGTCCTCCAGGAGATCTTTACGTCATTATAGGGGTTAAAAAGCATCAACTATTCAAAAGGGAAGAATCAGACCTGATATACAATATGCCAATAAGTTTTGTACAAGCATCATTGGGAGATACAGTGGAAGCCCCTACTTTGACTGGAGCAGTTGACCTTAAAATACCTGCAGGAACACAAACAGGTACATCATTCCGTATAAGAGGAGAAGGTATGCCACATCTACGTTGGAATGGAAAAGGCAACCTTTATGTGAAAGTTAAAATTGTAACACCTAAAAAATTAAGCCCAAAACAGAAGGAGCTTCTTACAGAATTTGCAGAAATAAGTGGCGAGGAGATCTATTCAACTGATAAGGGTTTTTTTGAAAAAGTGAAGGAAGTTATTAACCACTAAAATAATTTTTTTCACTTCTAAATTTCTCAAATTTTTTTTTAATTTTTTTTATTGAATTTTAATATTTGAGGTTAATCTTAAAATAAAATAATGATTTTCTAATCAAACAAACTATCTCATTAAATAGGATTAAAGGTAAAGGATAATTTAATTATTTAACATTACTATTATTTTAACTAATGTTTATTGTTGTTAAATTGTTAGCTTGTTGTTGGATGACTTATACAGATCATTTTATCTATATATTCCAATTGATAACTTGAAGTAATTAATTTTTATATAAATCCTAACCTTATCAATCCTACTATTATCAAGTATGCGCCTATTAAAAATATTACAATACCCATTAGAATATGTCCATTACGTTGCATCCATTTATTAACTTTTAATAGTATTCTTTTTGCCTTTTGAGGATATAATACATACATTAGTAGAGGTACTTCACATACAAGAAGTGTTATTATAATTAAAATTATTATAATGAAAAGTTTTCCAATAAAACCAACAGGTGAGACAGCAATTTCTTTACCTGCTTCAATTATAATTATTGTGGTTGAGAAGTTGATTAAGAATAAACCAAATCCAAAAGAAATACCTTTTAAGAATAGATTTAAATACGATTTGTTGGAGATTTTTGTGTTTGGATAATTCTTCTAGTTCCTAATAATAATAAAAGAATTCCTAATACTACATCAATCCAATTCAGAAGGAGATGTGGTTTATTATACCCCATACTAATTCCTGTGCCTAAAAGTATACCTATTAGAATTACTATGATAATTAAAATTAGTGAACCAATATAATATCCGAAACTTTGTAGTTTGGGTTTTTTAGATACAGATAATAGGATTATTATTCCCATTAATGCTGTAGGACTAACTGCAGCACCAAATGCTAGTGGAAGAATCTGTATAAGCAGTGTTAAAAATGATGACATATTTATTCATTATTTTTATTCTTATATTATTTTAACGTTACAAAATTGTTATTAATTATCAATTAATTAAATTGTCCGAAATTACATCAGATTAATAATTAAATTGGTAAAAAATAGAGACGTTAAAAGATTTGATAAAATAAAATTGGAACTTTGTTATTAAAAATTATGAAAGAAATAGGAATAGAATTAGAAATTGAAAAATACCTAAATAAAGTTATTTAAATGGCATGCCGAGAGTAACCCACCTTCTGTTTTAGCAGCATTCATCTTTGCGAATTACCTCTACTTCGTACAGGACTCATCAGTAGTATTTACTCTTGCATCCCGTGGAATGGCCGTTTCACCGATCCTCCTAATGTCATCAGCTTTGCATCATGTTCATCCATCAGAAGACGTGTCGTTTCTGCTCCATGGTCACGCTTCTCAGCGCGTGCCTTATGGCACCACGGTTCTGTATGATGGATGGAGTTTCCTCAGTTTACGAAAAACCGTTAGCTGCCCTTCGGCTTGCCATTTAAAAAAGTTAAAAATAGCGGAGCCTAGATTTGAACTAGGGCTCTCGGGGTTATGAGCCCCGCGGGATCACCAGACTACCCCACCCCGCTGTACTATGACTGTTAGTATTTTACAGCATATAAAGTTTTGCATTGACTATATTTAATCGAACATCGAATTTTAATGTTTAATACCGTATAACAACTTTATTGATTTGCTAATATATCTTTTGCCTCTTTATCTAGAGAATAACCTACAACTGTCCTTATTGCCACTATTACTGCCAGTATAATCACTTCGTCTAAAGTAGGTTGGATTACTGTTCTAATAAGATCTGCTGCAATGAAAAACTCCAAAGAAAGTACAATCTTTGAAGTGAAATCAGCACGGATCTTATTATAATTTGATGACTTTTTCAATATTTCTACTTTAAGGATGGTAATGATAGCTTGTAATCCGCCATAAATAATAAGGATAGCGCCAAAAATGGAAAAAAATAAAGAGATGTATGTTATAATATCTTGGTACATATTTGGATACCTTTTAAATTAATTTGATTGGTTTATGAAATAATTTATTCTTCATTTTCAGGATTTTCGAGTTTATCGAGTCTTTCCTCAATCTTTTTAACTTTTTTGTTTGTGTATCCACGGTACTCATTAAAACGACTGTCAAGTTCACCTAAATCCCTTGATACTTTACTATACCTTTTTTCAAGGTCCATAACATCATTTTTTGTTGCTAGTTCCCAGTCTTTTATAAGCTGGTCACTTTTATCATTTAAAAAAAGATCGATTCTGTTTGAAAGTGTATCTGTACTCTTTGGAACACCTTTTACAGTACCCCTTATTTTTTCACTCATTCCAGCCATTCTTTCACTAACACCATCAATCATACTACCTTCAATGGTTACCTTTTCACTTGCACCTGAAACTGCAGAACGTGCTTTTCCACTTATTCCTGACACCTTATCCCCTATTCCTGAATTATCCCCCTCATCAGTATTATTTGAAACAGTTGCGCGTGCTTTTTCACTGGTATCAGTAATATAAGTTCTTGCTCTTACTAACGAAGCATTTCTAGTGTCGAGCATATAGTAGTATAATAAAACCACAATAGCTCCAGCAAGTACAAGTATTGCCAATAACTCCAATGGAGTCATTTAGTTTTTCCTCCCTTAGCCTTACCAGTTTTCTTTTCCAGTTCTTCTTCTTTCTTTTCTATGTCCATGAGTAGTTTTTGGAGTTTAGCATATTCAGTCTGAGCTTCTAGACGATTAACTCTCTCATTAATCTCACTATGAAGATATCCTGCTTTGTGCATTAGTTCAGAAGTGGTTTCTCGGATATTGGTTAATTTTTCTTGCTGATCCTTCGGAAGAACAATATCACTCATCATACGTTTTGACTCCAGATCTCGTTCTACCAATTCTATCTTTTTGAGTTCAGCTTGTTTAGTGAGGAACTCAACGTTTGTCTGAGCTTCTCTAACCCGTCTCCATTGCATAAGTGCGACTATCAACCCAACTACTATTATGGCCGCTATTACTATATAAAATACATTTTGATCAATTGCTACCATATTATTACCTCTTTAATATTTTATCCATACCTTTATTTATGTATTTTTATTAGATTACTTAATCCATCATCATAAATTAAGACCTAAATTGAATAACGGAATATGGGTAATTATCTGATCTTTTAACAATTTATCCACTTCTACTGAATTTACTTTTATTGATATTCTGTCTGATGCTGTGTATGATTTATGCTGAATTTTTATATGGTTGTTTTTATAATATTATTGTATTAGATGTTATTTTAAATTTACTAGTGAGTAATACTAGAAATGAAGAGTGATTAAGATTCATGTCAATATTCTTTAGATCATATATTTTGAAGTAAAAAAAATGTATTATATTAAGACATATGTAGTGATTTTATGATTGAAAAGTACAAAAAAGCAGGTAAAATAGTTTCGAAGACCAGATCAATGGCTGTTGAATATGTAAAAGCAGATATGAAAATTATAGATCTTATAAACTATGTTGAAGGTAATATAATTGAAATGGGCGGAATGATTGCATTTCCATGTAATGTCTCAATAAACGAAATCACCGCACATTACACTTCACCACCAGGTGATGAATCTACCATTAAAATGGGTGATCTAGTTAAAATAGACCTTGGTGCCCATGTAGATGGTTATATTGCTGATTCAGCTATCAGTGTCTTTATCGGAGATGACAGTTCAGTTTCTATTCAGGAAAGTGTTGACGAAGAATTTGAAGAAAATTTAAGTAT
>PMGM01000056.1 GCA_003158115.1 Methanobacterium sp. | reverse complement strand
TGAAAGGAATAATAATTTTCATTATAGCACTGATACTAGGAGTCTTAGCAGGAATCTTTTTACTTGGAATCGTTGCGTACATATTATATATCATAGTTTGGCTTTACGGTATGTACGACGCTTACACTACTGCAAAAACAACTTAAACAAACAAATGAAATTTTTTTATTCTATTTTTTTTTTTTTTATAGAAGAATTAAAATAGATTAAAAATTTAATTAATAATTATAGTAAAGTAAAAAGTAGTTCCTTTTCCTAGTTCTGATTCTACCCAGATTTGTCCGCCTTGTTGATGTATAATTTTTTGAGCTATTGCAAGTCCTATTCCAGTTCCTTCATACTCTTCTTGAGTGTGTAATCGTTGAAAAATGGTAAATATCCTTTCCAAGTGTTTAGAAGATATTCCAATTCCATTATCTTTAATATTGAAGAGATATTGATTTTTTTCCTTTGTTGCTGATATATGGATTTTTGGAGTTTTTTGGCTTCTGTATTTGATTGCATTTCCGATTATGTTCTGGAATAATTGGATTTTCAACTCTTCGTCACCGTTGATGGTAGGTAATGGATCATGAGTGATAATAGCATTGTTTTCTTCTATTTGAACTTTTAAGTTAGTTAAAGTATGTTCCAATACATGTTCAAAATTTACAGGGACGATTTCTCCTTTTTTATGGGTTATTTGAGAGTATTGTAAGAGATCTTTCGTCATTGTATCCAATCTTTTAGCTCCATTGACTGCAAATCCTATAAATTCATTTGCATCCTGATCTAATTGATCTTTATAACGCCGTTCTAGTAACTGTAAAAAACTTGTTATCATCCTTAATGGTTCCCGAAGATCATGAGAGGTTATATATGCAAACTGTTCCAGCTCCTTATTAGATTGAGCCAATTTTTTCATGTTCTCATTTAATTTTAATTCTATCTCTTTACGCTCTGTTATGTCTTGATTAATACCCAATATTATGAGGGGGTTTCCATTTTTGTCAAATTCTGCAACTTCAGCGATTGTGTTTAAAACATGTATCGAACCATCGTCTAGAACTATTCGAAAATCAAAATGAGATTTACCTTTAGATAATAATTGATCTAATATTTGGTTAACATATTCTTCATCATCAGGATGCACATATTCTGCGAATGAACTCATAGTTGGGGTGAATTTATTTGGATCTAATTTATATAATGAATATAATTCATTAGACCATGTTATATCACCGGTTTTGATATTCCATTCCCAGCTTCCTATATGGGCTATATGTTGTGCCTCTGCAAGACTACTTTCACTCTTTTTTAAAGCTTCTTCTGCATGCTTATTGCGGGTTATATCTTGATTTACAGTCACAATACTGGTTATATTCCTTTCATGGTTAAGCATGGGAACACTGTATTCTGAAACTATCAGTTCTTTATTGTCCTTTGTATACTGAATATATTCCGTTGTTAAAGTCTCTCTGCTATCTACTATGTTTAATGATTCCTCTCGTCCTCTGTTTATAAACTTTGACCTTAAAACATCCTTTGGATTTTTGCCCAATACTTCCTCCTCTTTCCAACCGTAGAGTTTTTCAGCCCTAACATTCCATGAAATGATCCTATGGGACTTATCAATAATTATTATAGCATCATTAATTACATCAAAAATTTTAGCATGTTCCCGTACCTTCTCTTCTACAACTCTGCGCTCGGTTATGTCACGAACTAATGTTTCTGTACCTTTAATTTGACCATGATCATCGTAATAGAATTGGGCATTTTGAGATGCTAAGAAGGTGGTGCCATCTTTCCGCAATGCTATGGCTTCATTATTTTCTATTTTACCATTTTCCATTAGTTGTTCGAGGACATGAGTTCTATCTTCATGATATTTATAAAAGGATTTGGCTGAAGTACCAATCATTTCCCCGGGTGAGTTAAATCTGTACATAGTGGCTGCTGAAAGACTTGCAATAATAATATTTCCATCATTATCTGCCTTTATATATGCATCTTGAAGATTGTCAAGGATTCTTCTATACTTTTTTTCACTCTTTTGAAGTTCAAGGTTTATATGAATTAATTTATTTTCCTTATCAAGAAGTTCTTCATTTGAAACCTTTAATTCCTCTGTTAATTGTTGTTCATTTTCTAAAAGATTTTGTTTTTGTTTTTCGGCTAATTTCCTCCGGGTAATATCTTCAAATACTGTGAAAAATTTTCCTTTTTCAGGTGATGTCACTGAAATACTGAAATATTTATTGAATGGTTTAAAATATGTTTCAAATTGATTGGACTCACCCTTTTCAGCAACTTTAGAATAAATATCAATATATAATGGTATCTTGGTACCATACACATTTGAAGCTTTTTTTCCAACAACATCATTCCTTTTGTTACCAGTTAAATCTTCATAAGCCTGATTTACATCTGTAATAATATAATCTTGGGCTTCACCATACTGATTATATACGATTTTATGAAGTGCTACACCTTCATTCATAGAAGAGTAGAGTGAATGATATTTTTTTTCACTTTTTTTTATTTCATTGATTAAATCAGCATTTTCTATGGCTTGTGATAATGACGAAGCTACTCTGTTTGCAAAGTCAATCTGTGATTCGCTGAATACAACTGATTTTTTATGATGATAAAAAGCAATTATCCCCATAACTTCATTATATAATATAATTGGGGCCACAAGTAGAGATGTTATTCCATGTAATTTCATTGTATTAATATCAACTCTAGGATCGTTCTGTGCATCATTAAATGCTACTGCTTTCCTTTTATTTGCCACATATTCCGATATTGGTGACTCTTGATCTGATCTGATCTGGCCAGCAATATCCCCCGGGAAATTATACATAAATTTAGCAATCCATTTGTCTCCTTCCAGTATATTAACCACTGAAGACTCTGCATCTAAAGCCTTAGCTCCTTCTATCACAATTGATTGCATAATAATATCGNNTAATATCGTAATCTAATGAAGAATTAATTTTGGCATAAATTTTATTTAAAGAATTACTCAGTAATTCCTTTTCTTTATGTCCAGTAATGTCATGACCAATACTCAGTATGAGTTTTTGATCATTGATGGTGATGAATCTGCATGAGTATAAAACATAGATATAACTATCATCCTTACGTTTAACCATAATCTCATAATTGGTTAAAGTTTTTCTTCTTTTAATCTCATCAACAAAAGCATTACGTTTTTCAGAACTAAATAATTTAAGTTCTAATGATGTATGTCCAATAACTTCGCTTTGTGAATATCCAGTTTGATCTAAATATTCTTGGTTACAATCTATAATTTCACCATCAGATACCCTTGTAAGTGAAATAGCATCTGGTGTTAATTCAAATATATTGGATAACATTTCAGAATATTTACGATTTGATTCTAGTTTATTGATAAATTCATTAGATTTAACCATTGTGTTACCAGGAGATATGATACTAAAATTATTAAATATAACTATAGTGACAGTGTTATATTAATTTTTATAAAGTGATTTTAAAACGATGATCTAACAAAAATAAGCCGATTATCAAGTTATCTAAGGATATAAAGGGAAATAGATTAATTAAATACTATCATCATTGATTATAATGGATTAAATATCTTTGTCTATGATTTGGTAAAAACCCAATCCATACCAAATATAACTATATAGCTGTCAATATTATAACAATAACAGATACATGCAGGAGGGATATAGAAAAATAGTTTTATTTATAGTATTTATTCATTAAAACCAATAAAATGGATAAAATAAATATATATTCTTATGAGTAAATCCCCGGAATTAATCCACCTATCATTATGTTAATAATGATTGACTTGAATTAATTATAAAGAATAAGATAACTTTAAATTAGAAATAGGTTCATTATATTATATTTAAACATCAAAAAAAATTCTCATATATTTAGGTAATGATTGATTAATAAATCGGATAATCTTTTTTAAACATTTTATATAATTGGAGGTTCTTTATGGATGATATTTACAAACGCTCACTAGCCGGAGATATAACAAAAGAAGATGCTTTAAAATTAATTGATTCAAACCCATTTGAATTATTCGATGTTGCTGACAGGCTTAGAAAGGAAATTGTAGGTGATGAAATCACATTCGTAGTCAACAAAGCAATTGATATCACCGACCACTGTATGATTGAATGTGAATTTTGTTCATTCAGGGATCATAAAGGCTATGAAATGACAGTTGATGAAATAATTGAAAGTGTGGGTAATGCCCAGACAATAGGTGCAACAGAAATATGCCTGTTTGGTGGGATTATGCCACACATGACTGTAGACTATTACAGTAATATTATCCGGTCCATTAAATCTAAATATGATATCTGTTTACATGCACTTTCACCAGTTGAAATTTATCAAACAGCAAAAAATTCTGATATGAGTACATTAGAATCTTTGAAGATTCTTAAAGAGGCCGGTATGGATACAATGACCGGTGCATCTGCAGAGATACTAGTGGATTCAGTAAGAGAAAAGATATGTCCTAAAAAGATTTCAACATCCCAATGGGTAGACATAATTAAAGAAGCACATAGTTTAGGTATTCCAACAACATCCACCATTATGTATGGTAGTGTTGAAACATGGGAAGATCGTATAGACCATCTTATGATACTTCGAGATATACAACGAGAAACTAAATGTTTCACAGAACTTGTTCCCCTAACTTTTTTAGGCTTAAACAATAAATTGGGTCAAGAATTCAAGGGTGCAAGTGGAATGGACGATCTTAAAATGCATGCCATTTCAAGGGTCATATTCGGAAGGGATATACCTAACATCCAGGTTTCATGGGTAAAACTTGGGATAAGAACCTCACAGATAGTACTCTGTTGTGGAGCTAATGATTTGGGTGGAACCATGATGGAGGATAAAATTTCTATTGCAGCAGGAGCTTCATATGGAGAATATTTACCACGTGAAGAAATGGTTGAAATTATAAAAGCCATTGGACGTGTGCCCGCTGAAAGAAATACTGTTTATGGGCGAGTTTAAATAGTTGGAAAAATGTAAGGTACAAAAAAATGGTGATCAAATGAATCTTGATAAAGCAGTATTTTATGACGGAAAAGATCTGTACGACCATTTAAATAAAAGAATTAACGGAAAACCAGAATATGAAGCTTCAATTTTAGGAGTGGATGTAGATCTAATGGAAGCACCACCTGAACCCCAAATTCTAATTATTCCCGACAAATATTCTAAGATATTAATGGAATATTTGGAAGAACAAAATAACCTAGAAGAAACACCTTCTGTTGATGGTGGATTATTAATATTAAGAAATCTTTTTGGATTGGAAGTAATATTCAGTCGTTTAACCAATTCCATCCATATATATTAAAATAAAACTTTTTATTTTTTTTAATATTCTAATCGTATTAGGCTATAAATATCCCATGCGACTATTTTTTTAAATATAGGTAATAATATTCATTTAAATTTCTTTATAACTAAAAAAAATCATCTTTACTTTCTATACGTATCTAATTTTTTGGTAACAATACTATAATACCCTAAATTTGATTTAAAGAGTGTTACTATCTTAGTTAAAGTGTTTTTTACTATTTTGTTTCCATAATATAAGGTTTTGTGCATTTTTTATCACACATTCTTGTTGTGTGTTTTATTAGGTAGTGAGTTTCTTTTATGTACGATCAAACATCTGGAGTATTAGTTGAAGGTCAGGCTAAATCCCTATTTACAGTAAATGCAAAAGGAAAAACAAGTGTCTCAACAACAATTGACAATCAAACAGTATCCATAGCTATTACTGCAGATCCAACATTAACCAATGAAACTAAAACAATCAATAGTAACTCAAATACACTTAAAACATCCAATACAACAATACCCATGCAACATAGGTGTACCAATCACAGGATTGATTCTAGAAATACTCATAGTTATTGGTGGTACAATAATCCCTAAAAAAAGATAAAACCATTTTCCCCATTTTTTTTTAAATGACTTTAATTATTAATTTTGAATGGATTTATTCACAAATTTTTATTAGTATATCCTCAAATTATCATCAAGTATCCTGATTGATGATTAATATTTAGAAAAAATATTTAATAAAAGGTTTTTTTAGGATAAATAACCCCCTTTAATCATAAGATATTCACTTAGGAATTGTAAAATAAAATGTTGTACCTAAACCCGGGGTTGAATCAACCCACAGTTTTCCTCCATGTCCTTCTATAATTTTTTGACAGATTGAAAGCCCTATACCTGTTCCAGGATACTCTTTTCGTGTATGTAATCTTCTAAATACTTCAAATATCTGTTTTTGATGTTTTTTGTCTATTCCAATACCATTATCTTTAACAACAAATGTCCATCCATCCAGATCTTCTTGGACTGAAATATGGATCTTAGGATCATCTTTACCATGAAATTTAATTGCATTTCCTATCAAATTTTGGAATACCTGTCCCATCTGTGATGCATCAGCAAAAATAGTTGGTAGAGTATCATGGGTTATGGTTACATGTTGTTCTTTTATTGAAACTGAAAAATCTGATAATGTTATAATCAGTATTTTTTCAAGTTCAACTTCCTCAAATTCTTTTTCTTTCCTTGTAACCCTGGAATATATTAAAAGATCGTCTATCAAATTTTTCATACGTTGAGCACCTTCAACAATGAACTCAATAAACTCATCTGCATCATCATCTAATCTATTTTTATAACGTCTCTCCAATAATTGGGAGAAACTAGAGACCATTCTTAATGGTTCTTGTAGATCGTGTGATGCTGCATATGCAAATTGTTGAAGTTCCTTATTTGAACGTTTTAATTCATCCATAGTCCTGGTTAATTCTTTATTATCATATTTTCTTTTAGTTATATCTTCAAAAACTGTGGCAAATTTACCCTTCTCTGGTGATATAACAGATATCTGGAAGTATTTATTCATTGGCTCAAAATATGCTTCAAATTGTTCAGATTTTCTATTTTCCGCTACACTTGCATATATATTTATATATGGTGGATTTCCTGTACCATAAATTTCTGATGCTTTCTTACCTAACACATCATTTCTATTCAATCCAAGTATCTGCTCATAAGCCGGATTAACATCATAAATAATATAATCTATAGCCTTTTTATTGGTATTGTAAACGATTTCGTGTAGTGCCAATCCTTCTTTCATTGAGGAGTAGAGTGAATGATATTTCTCTTCACTTTTTTTAATATTATCAAATAGTTCTGCATTTACTATTGCTTGAGATAATGATGATGCTAATTTATTTGCAAAATCTATTTGGGCATCACTGAAAACAACAGACTTTTTATGGTGATAAAATGCAATTATTCCCTGAACTTTGTCTTTAATTATTATAGGAGTCACAAGAAGAGAAGCTACACCATGTAATTTCATACCATTCACATTAACACGAGGGTCATTTTGAGCATCGTTAAATGCTACAGCCTCCTTTTTACTTGCCACATATAATGATGTTGATGATTCACTGTCAGATTTTCTCTGTCCTATTATATTGCTTGGGAAATTATATACAAATTTAACAACCCAGTCATCACCTTCTTTTATATTAATAACTGCTGACTCAGCACCTATTGCTAAAGTCCCTTCCCTCATACTTGACTGCATTATTTCATTATACTTATATCTAGAATTTATATAAGAATTTACATTATTCAATGCATTATTAAGATTTTCTCTTTCCCTTCTTTTCGTAATATCATAAACAAATGTAATAAACATGATTTTATTAACTATTTGGATAATTTCCGTACTCGAAATCACAATACGTTTTTCACCTGATTTGGTCTGTATTTCAAACTCTTTATCATACAATGATCCATCAACATGGGATTTAGATAAATATTCGTTACGTTCTTTTATGTTGATTAAGTTCAATTCATTGGATGTAGAACCAATCAATTCATCTCTAGTGTACCCTGTTAAATTTGAAAAACTTTTATTAACATCAACCCATCTACCATTTTTATCACTCAATGTGATAGCAGCTGGATTTGAATGGAAAACCTTCAAAAACTTCACACGGCTCTCATTTAATGCTTGATTAATATCNNTCACGCGACTTTCATTTAATGCTTGATTAATGTCTATCAAATAATCTTGTTGTTGTTGGAGTTCTTCATTCGATACTTGAAGTTCTTCTGAAGTGGCTTGTAACTCTTCATTTGAAGATTGAAGCTCCTCTGCGAGCTGTTGTTCACTCTCTAATAATTTTAATATCCGATTTTCGCGTTCTTTTCGCTTGGTAATGTCATGTACAACGGATACAGCACCTATTATATTACCCTGGGTATCCTTAACTGGTGATGCATTAACCTGCCTATACCTCAACTCATTGGTTGCTGATATACGTATGATTTCTTCTAAATTTCTTATTTTCTCTCCTCTGAGAGCCATTAAAGAAGGGGTTTCATTGATTGATCTAATACTGCCATCCGAGTTGTATACTTCCAGATATTCTCCCATTTTTTCAATATCTATTCTATTAGATAGTGATCCAAACTCTTGAAGAGCAGCGGGATTTGCTAGAGTGAACTTTTTATTCTTATCTGCAAACCATACTTCATCGGGTATATTATTTACCAGTACAGCTAATATATCCCTCTCATCTTTAATTTTATCTAAAAATAAACTTCTTTTAAATTCGTCATTCCTTTGTGGGGTTAAGTCTGTGATAAATGAATATATATATTCCAATTTTTCCTCTTCATTTTTTAAGAAGATGTGATGATATCTGAATTGGTACAACTGTACCATCCTTCCGTATCAATGCCACTTCATATGGGACTGATTTTCCGGTGTTTAATAGTTTCTCAGTTTTTTCCTGTTTAAGGCTTTTAAATTCGGTATTTATCAAATCATTAATGGAATTAATATTTTTAAGTTCGTTTAGAGTGTAACCTGTGAGCTCTTCGAATGCTTTGTTCACTGTCACTACTTTTTGATCAAGATGTTCAATATAGAATGGTATAGAATTATTTTTCAATAAATTTTTAAGAAAAATATCATTTTGTATACTTTTTTCTAATTTTTTCACATTATTACTATCTTTATCAGCTATTTTGACGATCTCACTTCCTTTTTGCCGACTACTAAACTAGAATTTTATAAATATTATTCTTTTATTATTGTTAAATTGTTTAACATATTTATTTAAATTAACTATTAAAATGTACTTTTTTAATGAAAATAATACCAGATTAAACTTAAAATCATGAATATTCGATATTAACATAAAGTTTAATTATTCCATAATTACTATTAATTATCCCAAATTAAATTATAAAATAAATATTAAAAAAAATTATTTTTAGCGAACTTTGAATTTTTTAACTACTAAAACTTTCAGTCAATTAAATGACCAACGGTTATTTATATAAAAATTCTATGCATAATCAGCAATATCTGTCATACTACTTTCTCTTCATTAGTAACTGCTACTATATGTAGATCATATTCTTGTGCCTTTTTGAGAGCTGCAATTGTATCTCCTGTTTCACCTGATGGGGATGTTAAAATTACTCCACCTTCTCCCTTCTCTAATTTTTTATGATAATAAAATTCATAACCTGCATTAACATCTATACTTTTGTCAGATACAAAATTTAAAGCATCACGCACACTACAACCTGTTGATAATGAACTTCCACATCCCACTATATAGATCTTATCAAAATCTTGGAAATATTTACTTAATTCAGTCATATGATTTTTTTCAGCTTTTAACGTCTCTTTAAGAGATATAGATTGTTCAATCATCTCATCGTACATTTTAGAAGCCACTTTATACCTCCTAAATTTTATTTTAGTTTATAATAACTAAAAAAAAGTTCTAAAAGTATTTAATTATTCAATCATCATCTTTTCGCCAATTTCCAGAATTATCTTTATGATAAGTTTGTTTAACAGCAGCCCATGCTACCTTAAAAGATGTTTCTTCACGTGAAACATGGCATGTTATCACCCCAGATATTTTATAACAATAGATACCTTTTAAAATTCCAAAAAACGCTGTTAAAAGTTAAATTAATTAAATTATAAAATCTCTATAAAATTCCCACTATAATTCTGACCAGAATTATAATTATGATAATAACCAATAACCAGTAGATTATTCCTCGCATAGAATATCCTCCCATATTTCTATACATTTAACAAATTTAAATAATAAAAAAAAGAATCCTGAAATTATTAGATTCCAAGATAAATTGGAGGACATAACTAATCATCAATATCTACTTTAGTTATATCTTCAACCACTTTAGGAAGAGTAATGGTCAAGGTACAATTTCTAAAATTAGCTTTGGCTTCGTGAACTTTTACCTCACTCGATAACTTCACAGTACGATTTGTTTCACCATAGCTTCTCTCTTTTTGAGTAAAGTTAGCATCTTCTATTTCGGGATATTCCTTGTACTTTGCAGTTAATTCAACACTATTTTTTGAGATACCAATACTGATATTATCCTTTTTTACTCCAGAAATATCTGCTATTAGATATACAGTATCATTTGTTTCAAGAACGTCAACTAATGGTTTCAATGCTTTTTTAGCTTTGTTTTCCTTAGATTCCTTACTATCTTCTGTTTTAGCATTATAATCTGATATTGCATCGTTAATTTGGCCAGTTCCTTGACGGAATCTTGTAACAATATCATTTAATATTTTTTCAGCAGGTGTCATCCCTTCTTTTTCACTTTCTTTTTCGTATTCTTCCTTTGTTTTATTAGCTTCTTCTTTGATGTCACTTATACCTTCTTGTATTTCTTCTTTTTTCTCTGAAGCACCTTCTTTAACCTCATGAATTTTATTACTCATATTTTCCTTTTTTTCACCCATCTTTTCCTTTATTGATTTATCACTTGAAGTCTGTACTGTTCCTGTTCCAGATGCGGATGAGGTTACATTCTTTTCACTTGGTGTTCTAATAACTTTCCCCTCTTTAACATGCAATGGTTTTTTCAATTTTTCTTCCATATAAATCACCTATTTATTTTGTCATTTATTCAAACATTATAGCCATATACTGAATTTTCTATAATTCCCAGAATTATAAGATTTTATACCTATTCAATCCTGTTAACCCTAAAAAAAAATGGAGTGAAAATCTAGATTTATTTGAAGAGCCGGCCTTTGATTAGAACTTTATCACTAATCTCATTCACCATTTTGATTGGTAATATTTTTTTATCTCCCAATCCAATTTTTGATGATATACCTCCTTCATCTAGTTCAATAGATTCAACGCGTTTGGAATCAAAATCCCCTTTAACATCCTTAACAACACCTATTTGATATCTGGAAGTATCTAAGACTTCTTTACCAACTAATTCGCTATCTATTTTCATTTTTTCAATCCACAAATTTTCATATGATGCTCAATTACAACTTATTGCAGTTTCATGAACCTTATATTTGATTTTTGAACCTTAAATATTTCACTGATACTTTAATAATATTGTAATAAGTGAGATCTGTTACAGTTTGAATGGTGATATTTAAAATCGAAATAAAAAAATTACATGATCTTATTCAGATAACAATTATAAAAACTGATCAACCTACTTATGCTTTAGCTCAATAATTTACGAATTTAAATCAATAAATAATAAAAAGAAATAAAGGATATAGTTAAAAAAAGCAGGTATTTATTTGATTAAATTAAATGAAAAGATATAAATATGAATATAACTATTGTTATAATAATTAATTATAGAAAATTCTATTAGTTTCAAAAACCAATATTTAATTGACATATAGAAAATACATTAACTTAACTAAATTTATAATATGTCAATTTTAAACTCTAAAGATGAATTTTATTATTTATAGTTAAAGGGAGAAGGTGAATAGAAATGTACAGTGATAAAGTAATGGATCATTTTCAGAACCCCAGAAACGTTGGAGAAATAGAGAATGCTGATGGTATAGGTACGGAAGGAAATCCCACATGTGGAGATCTAATGACCATATACATAAAAGTAGAAGACAACATAATAACTGATGTTAAATTTAAAACATTTGGATGTGGTGCTGCAATAGCAACAAGCAGTATGATAACGGAGATGGCTGTTGGAAAAACTATTGAAGAAGCCCTTAAAATATCAAGAAATGATGTTGCAGATGAACTGGAAGGTCTTCCACCTGTTAAAATGCATTGTTCAAATCTTGCAGCAGATGCTTTAAGAGCAGCAATTGCAGATTATAAAATGAAAGAAGCAGAAAAAGAACAGGCTGAAAAGTAAATAAGGTACTCTTTAACCTGTTTAAACTATTAAATTCTTTTTTTTATTAATATATTTTTTTATAGAATCTTTGATCGAAATATTTTATATTGATCTTAAAAAAATAAAATAAGTAATAATTAACCGTACCTTCTCTTCAATTTCACAATAATTGCTATCAGATCCTCTCGACTCATATCACCCAATGAATCATCTAATTCGTCCCAGAGCATTCCTTTAAAGTTTTCTACAAAATCTTCTAACTCCTTATCGTTCATGGTTCAGACACCTCTTTGTATATATTATTATTACACTAGAATTTATAATTTATTAAATAAAATTAGGATCAAAACAAATAAATTAAAATTTTATTATAAAATTATTATTACAATACTCTCACTTATTATACATAGATCTAAAATTCAGGTTATATCTAAATTTATTTAAATATAATAACTTCTATTTGTTTAAAAATGTTTCAACAGGTATATAAACCTCTGCAATCGTTAGAATATAAATAAAGAGTTCAAATATGGCTTATGATCCTTGAATATACTTAATTCAATCATATAATTAAAAATAGATAGTTAATTATGTTAATATCTGTTATTATGTCCATAAATTTTCAGTATACTAAAAAATGTTAGAAAGTATTAAGATGCAATAGCATGAATTAAGGTGAAACTATGGCTTAAATTTATATACTATGAACTATAATGTTATTGTACAGACAGTTAAAAATTATAAAAAAAACCCCTAATTAGATCGGGATAAATATCTGCCTGTATGATCATGTCTGTCTACCGCCTCCGTAACAGACTTACATGATAAAGTTCCTGGAGTAAAACTTCGGGGACTATCTTTTTTATTTTTTAAAAATGGGGCATGTAACAATAACAAATACAAGAATTTTAGACCCAAATTAGATGAAAAAAACGATAACTATATATAATTAAATAATGAAAATAAATATAATCATATAATTAGATGTAATAATATGGATTAAGGTGAATCAAAATGAGAAATGAAACTAAACACAACTACATAAGTTCAATGGATGTGAAGGATGAAAAAGGAAATATTTTAGGTGCAGTATGTGTTTCACCAGCTAAAGAATTAGGGAAAAGAGATATCATTCTGATGGATGAAGAGTCAGGTTCATTTTCTGTCAGAAGTACTACAGAATTAATTAATATGCTTTCTAAAAAGAATGTACCTTTCGAGGAAAGGAGACATGTATTAGACTTTTTAGCAGATAGGTTAAGATATTTAGAACAGGAAATTACAGTCAATACATTAAAATCTATTAATGATGCCAAGAAAAAAAAGAAATAATTTAATTTTTTAATTCTTTCTTATTTTAGAATCTGTGGGAGTTGATACAGTGGCTTTAATAGGTGTTGTAATCGATGACATGTTTGAAGATGTAGAGTATACCGAACCTGTAAAGGCATTTAAAGATGCAGGACACTCCCTTACCCATATAGGTCTAAAAAAAGACCATACAGTAAAGGGAAAAAGAAATGGAACCCCTGTAAAGATTGATCAATCTATTTCAAACGTGGATATAAATAGTTTAGATGCAATTTTAATACCTGGTGGATGTTCACCCGATCATCTTCGTGGTTATCCAACAGCTGTTAAGTTCATTAAAGATTATTTCATAACTGAAAAACCAGTATTTGCCATTTGTCATGCACCACAAATACTAATCACAGCAGAGCTACTCAAAGGTCGTAAGGTAACAGGATGGAAATCAATTGTACAAGATATTAAAAATTCTGGTGCAATCTACATAGACCAAGAAGTAGTTGAAGATGGAAATTTAATATCTAGCCGAGGACCTCAAGATATACCTGCATTCACAAAAGCTGCCTTAAATAAATTGCAAAAAAAAATAAATTAAACCTTTTAATCATTTTTTAAATATTTAGCTTGAAAAAAAAACATTGAATTGTCAATTTCACTAAATATAACATTAAGCTAATTTCTATAATTAAATGAAAAAATAATTATGATACTGATTTTAAATAAATAAATAATAACTATTAAGAGTTGGGGACGGTATATGAAGGGTAAACTTGGATCCAATATCAATCCAGATTTTAAAAGATCATCAGAAATAGATAAAAAACGAGTTTATATACCAAATCATATCGAATTATGGTCTATTTTAAATGATACAGCAGATCTAACAGATGAAAATTATATTATAACCTACTGGAACACTTCATCAGAAAGAATCTGCAGGATAAATACTTCTGACTTATCAGGCGAATATTTACAGAAAATATTTAAAACAAACTATCCGGGGATAATAAATCCTGAAATTATAAAAGAGCCTATTATAATAGGGTCCTATGAAAATAATGTAATACAATCCACTAAAAAAGAATTGCTATTTTACATAAAACAAGTTGCACAAGAAATTAAAGAAATTTTTAATAAACTTAATCTATCAAATTCTGAAACAGTTAACAGTAATAAATTCATTTTTACAATAAGGAGTGATTAGATATATGAGTCCTAGAGTAAGCAATCCAATTGAAATACTATTAGTCGAAGACAACCCTGGTGATGTAAGATTAATTAAAGAAGTTTTTAAAGACGCAAAGATTTACAATGCAATGCAAGTTGCATATGATGGGGAAGCGGCAATGGAAATTTTACGAGGGGAAGGAGAATATACGGATGTACCATCTCCAGATCTAATACTCCTAGATTTAAATCTTCCAAAAAAGGATGGTAGAGAAGTTTTAAGAGAGATTAAGGGAGATGAATGTCTCAAATGCATACCAGTTGTTATTCTTACAACATCTAATGCAGAAGAAGATTTAATTGAAACATATAAAATGAATGCAAATTGTTATATTACAAAGCCTGTTGATTTGGACCAATTTATCAATGTTGTAGAATCAATCGAAAATTTCTGGTTAAGCATAGTTAAACTTCCATCAAGGTGAAAAAAATGGTGAACGAAAAAGTGATACGTATTATTCTGGTGGAAGATAATCCTGGAGATGCTTTAATAATTCAAGAGATGCTTAAAGAAATCTACGATAACAAATTTGATCTTCATCGTTTTCAGCGTGTTGATGATGGTTTAAAACATTTAAACGAAGATTTTGATATAATGCTACTGGATCTTAACCTACCAGATAGTCAGGGAATTGAAACATTTAACACAATGAACAANNGAATTACCAATAATAATCTTAACAGGTCTTATTGATGAGGAATTAGCTATAAATATTGTTTCTGAAGGTGCACAGGACTATCTTGTCAAGGGTCAAATAGACAAACAATTGCTTTCAAGGTCTATCAAATATTCAATCGAACGTAAACACATAGAAATTGATCTAAGAAACAGTGAGGAAAAATATAGATTAATGGTTGAAAAAATAGAGTCAGGACTCTTTTTAATCAATTCTAAAAATGAAATCAGCTACGTTAACAGACAAATGGCAGACATGTTAGGNNTAATAATAGGGGTATTGGTCAAACATATGAGATACAGTTTTTAAATAAAAATGGTTCTCCTCTGTGGGTATTAATGTCAACAAGTCCATTAAATAAACTTACAGGTGAATATATCGGGGCCATATCGATAATGACTGATATAACAGCACGTAAAGGAATGGAAAAATCTATTATGGATGCTATGATCGAAAAGGATAAAGATTTCTTTTTTATAATGGGCAACATGGTAGAAGCTGTTAAACCACTGATTCAGAAGGAATATGTGGAGGACTTCCAAGACAAATTCACATAAAATAGAAATAAATTCCTAATTTACTCCTTAACTATTTTTTTCTTTTAAATTAAGATATTTAACTTCTTAAATCAATATATAATATATACATTGTAAATATAAACTTGATTGTATGTTAAATCAAATTAAGGTCATTCATTAATTTTTAACTAGTAACGCTGGGGGAACCATATTATGAAAATAACAGAAAATGTAGAAATGTTAGAGATATCAATGAACATGTTAGGTGTTGAAAGCAAGATTTTCCCAACCTTAATCTGGGATGATAACAACATGATACTAGTTGATGCAGGCTTACCCGGTGCAATTAAAACAATAGAAGATGAAATAACCAGAACAGGTTTATCCTTTGATAAAATTAACCAAATAATTGTGACACATACAGACATTGATCATATAGGGGGAATACAGGATATCAAGAATGAACTTGATCATCCAGTCATTGTAATGGCCCATAAAGATGATAAACCCTTTATTGAAGGGGAGAAGAGATTTAATAAAATAACACCTGAACGTATGGCACAGCTTCAGGAGAAAATAATGAGTATGCCTGAAGATGAACGTAAACCCTTACTTGAAATGTTTCAAAATCCAACAAAATCCAAGGTTGAAAAAGTATTGGAAGATGGAACAGAATTACCCTGCTGTGGTGGAATAATAGTTATACACACTCCAGGTCATACACCCGGACACATATGCTTGTACTTTAAGAAGGATAAAATTTTGATTGCAGGAGATTTGCTACATATCGTAGATGGTGAATTAAGAGGACCATATCCACATAATACACCGGATATGGAAGCAGCTATTGATTCTATAAAGAAATTTTCAAAATATGACATAGAGAAGATAGTATGTTATCACAGTGGTCTCTACACCTCAAATCCAAATCAAAAACTAGCTGAATTAACTGAAAAATAATTTAAAAAAATTTCTTTAAATAAATGGAAGAGAAACTATGAAAGCAATAGAGACTGCAGGTTTAACAAGAAAATTCAACAACATGACAGCTGTTGATGATGTGAATCTTACAGTTGAACAAGGGGAAATATTTGGATTACTTGGTCCTAACGGAGCAGGAAAAAGTACATTCATTTCCATGTTGTGCACAATTTTAAAACCCACATCTGGAACTGCCAGAGTAGAAGGCTATGATATTGTGAACCAAGCATCTGATGTAAGGCGTTCAATTGGGATTGTATTCCAAGATCCAAGTATAGATGATAAACTTACGGGTATGGAAAACATGGAACTCCATGCCGATCTATATGATGTACCTCGTGATGTTATGCAATCACGAATCGATGAAGTACTAAAACTAGTTGAGTTAGAAGATCGTGCATCACATTTTGTTAACACCTATTCTGGAGGTATGAGACGTCGACTGGAAATAGCAAGAAGTTTAATACATTATCCTAAGGTACTATTTTTAGATGAGCCCACTGTAGGTTTAGATCCCCAAAGTCGTGACCATATATGGAATTATATTAAAGATTTGAAAGAACGGGAAAATATCACCATTATATTAACAACCCATTATATGGAAGAAGCAGATAAACTCTGTGACAGAATTGCAATTATTGACAAGAGCAAAATAATAACATTAGACACTCCACAAAACCTTAAGAGTAAACTATCCGGTGAAACCATAGTAATCGAATCCAGTGATAATAAATTGTTATCTGAAAAATTAGCAGAAGGCAAACTTATAGATAATATTATGGTAACAGAGAAAGAACTCATTTTAACAGTTATTAATGCCCATACTACACTTGCACGTATTGTTGAATTAGCAGTCTCTATTGGTATTTATGTTGATAATATCACCATAAGAGAACCTGATCTGAATGCTGTTTTTATGTACTATACTGGACGTGAAATTAGAGAAGGAGGAGGAAGTAAAGAACTTAGTGGAATGGCAGCAAGGATGAGGGGGCGTATACAATAAGCGAACTCAGAGGTATTAATGCTTTATGGCGTCGTGAACTAAAACGGTTCGTTCGTGACAGGACACGTTTAGTCAGCTCGATTATAACTCCTGTCCTATGGCTTGTAATTTTTGGAGAAGGATTAGGATTTGCAATTTCTTTTACAGGCATCAGTTACACACAGTTCCTGTTACCGGGGATTATAGCTCAAACTATTCTTTTTACCAGTATATTCCTGGGTATATCTGTAATTTGGGACAGACAATTTGGTTTTATGAAGGAAATACTAGTTGCACCCATAGGCAGGATGTCCATTTTTATTGGTAAGATGTTAGGAATTGGTACAGCAGCCATTTTCCAAGGAATCATAGTTATTGTGTTTGGTGTTATTATTGGTGTACCTCTAACATTTACTGCAGTTGGTTTAGCACTTCCTGTAATGATACTAATAACAATAGGTTTAACTTGTATTGGCTTAATCATAGCAAGTCTCATGACGAGTTTAGAAAGCTTTGGTACTATTGTGACATTTGTAAACATGCCAATGTTTTTTTTAAGTGGAGCGTTGTTTCCTGTTACCAATTTGCCATATTGGATAAAATGGGCTTTTTATATTAATCCACTTACATATGGTGTTGATGCTTTAAGAACTGTTTTGATCAGTGGATGGCATAGTTTACTACCATTGTATTATGATATACTGATTATTATTATCTTTGACATAGTTGCTATAATAATTGGAACTTATTTATTTACTAATCGACAGTAAAAATTATATAATGATACGATCTAATAGAAATAAGATTTTTTAAGGTGTACAATGTCTATAGATATTAAACTTGATCCGACTATAGAAGGTTATAAATCTATTTTTAATAACAGTATGGATGCTGTTTTATTAACACATCCTGATGGAACTATTTTATATGCTAATTCTGCTGCTGAAGAATTGTTTGGATATACACAAAAGGAAATATGCAGACTCGGAAGAAGCGGTATAGTAAATACAAAAGATCCTAATCTGGTAATTTTGCTGGATGAAAGAGCGAGAAATGGTAGATCTAGAGGTGAACTTACTTTTATTAAAAAGGATGGTTCTAAATTTCCAGGAGAAATATCAACAAATGTTTTTAAGGATAAAAATGGTCTTATGGATACTTTTATGATAATTAGGGATATAAGTAGACGTAAAAATGCTGAAGAATCTTTAAAAGAAAGTGAAGAGAGATATCATAGTTTATTTAAGAATAATCATGCAGCCATGCTCCTGATTGATCCAAATACTGGTAAGATTGTTGATTCAAACCCTGCAGCAAGTTATTTTTACGGTTACAGCCATGAAGATCTAGTTAAAATGAACATTAAACAAATAAACAATCTTTCAGATAACGATGTTCAGGGTGAAATGCAAAAATCAAAAACATTCAAAAAGAACAACTTCATATTTAGGCATATGTTGGCAAATGGGAAAATACGTGATGTAGATGTTTATAGCGGCCCAATAACAGTTGGTGGGAAAAATCTTCTTTATTCAATTATACATGACATAACCCGTCGTAGACAGATACAAAATGAAATAAAAGATTCTTTGGACGAATCACTCCGTGTTCAGGACGAATTAATAACCCTAATTGAAAATATTGTCGATGAAGTATGGTTTACTGATGTAGAAGGTAATATAATACTGGCTAATGCTGCAGCTAGAAAATTCCAAAAAGAAAATAAATTTGAAGAAAATTTATCATTAAATAAATTAATCTCCAAATCAAATTTTTATGATTCTAATGACTCTTTGCGATTAAAGGAAGGTTCTCCTTTACTTCGAGCATTAAATGGGGAGATCCTTACAAATTTTGATGAAACTGTTATTTTTCCCAGTGGTAAGAAGCAATATCGTCAAGTAAGTTCAGCACCTATTAAAAATGAATATAATAAGATCCTGGGTGCAGTAGCAGTAGTGCGTGATATAACCAAACAAAAAAAGATAGAAGAATCACTTCGTGTAAGTGAAGAGAGATTACGTCTGGCTCAAACACGTGGTGGTGTAGGTGTATGGGATTGGAATGTAGTTACAAATGACTTGCATTTTACACCTGAACTTGAACAACTGTACGGTTTAGATCCAGGTACTATTAAAACTTATTATGACTGGCATATGTTAACCCATCCTGATGACATCGAAAAGATAGAAGTGGAACGTGATAGTCGGATTGCTAATCATCAACCATTCGATTTAGAATTCAAGATCTTACATGATTCCGGTGATACTAGATGGTTATCAGCACGAGGTGGGGCCATATATGATGATAATGGTCAAGTTAAACGTGTGCTTGGTATAAATATCGACATCACCAATAGAAAAAAAGCCGAAGAAATATTAAATACAACACTCATCAGGTTTTATAAGATACTTTCAAGCATGAGTGCAAGTGTTTTATTGGTTACAGCTGATAATAATGTGGAGTTTGTTAACCAAGAATTTTGTGACTATTTCTATTTAAATGAAGAACCCGAGTACTTTATAGGATATTCATCTTTAGAAATGACCAGTATTATAAAAAGTGCATATAGAAATCCTGATGAAGCTATTCGTCGTATTGAGGAAATTGTTAAAGATTGGAAACCGGTTCATGGTGAAGAAGTCCTAATGCGGGAAGGAAAATCATGCCTAAGAGATTTTGTGCCTTTATCTATAGATGGTAAACCGTATGGTCGTTTATGGTTACATTTAGACATTACTGAAAGAAAACATACCGAAGAAGAGTTACATGAAAGCAATACCAAACTTAAAAAAGAAGTACATGACCACCAAAATACCGAGTTAAAACTCGAAGAGATGTTAAACGAACTTAAACGTTCTAATAAAGAATTAGAACAATTTGCTTATGTATCTTCCCATGATTTACAAGAACCCCTTAGAATGGTTGCACTCTTTACTCAATTATTAGAGAGACGATATAAAGGTAAATTTGATGATGATGCTGATGATTACATAAAATTTATTGTTGAAGGTGCGCAGCGAATGAAACTATTAATTGATGATCTTTTATCCTATTCACGTGTGAATACTAAGCCTAGTGAATTTAGCTCAATCGAGATGGACAAAGTAATGGATAATGTTTTATCTAATTTACATTTAATATCAGAAGAGAACAGTGCTGAGATAGACGTACAAAAACCACTTCCAACTATTATTGGAGATGAATCCCAGATGATGCACGTTTTTCAGAATCTAATTGCAAATGGGATTAAATTTAATGATAAAGACTCACCAAAAATTAGTATATTAGCTGAACAAAATGAAGATGGATGGATATTTAGTGTAAGTGATAATGGTATAGGTATAGCACCAAAATATCAGGCACAAATTTTGAAATATTCAAAAGATTACATGATAAAGATGAATATCCGGGGACTGGTATTGGATTAGCGATCTGCCAAAAAATTATAGAAAGACATGGTGGAAAAATATGGATCGAATCAAAACAAGGTGAAGGATCAATATTTTACTTCAATATCCCAAATCAAAAAAAAATAGTTGATTAGAATAAAATTATCCACCATAAAAAGTAATGATAAATTATGGGTAGTTAGATTTACTACAAAAGTATGAAAAATAAAATATACGATTTTATAACATAAATTACATTTAATTCATAAATAATTTTTTTTGAGATATTTTTATTAGGAATATTATATTTTCATAAAATTGTAAATACAAAATTTTCATAAAATTATTCAATCTCATAAGATGGAATATAAATATAACATTGGACTTCCAATTTCTAATAAATTTGTAATAGAAGAATAATTTTATTTCATATGTATGCTTCTGTTATTGGATGTTAATTATAAACAACTGAAATCAGTATAAATCAATGTGCACACCTAATATCGACTATATTAAATATGTATATTTTGAAGGTTTTTAGAAAAATTTAGCTAATGACATAATAATTTGATCTTCATAAAAAAAATCTTATTTAAATCCCACTTTATAATATTAATAATATATCTTCATAATGTCTTTAATGAACAAATGTTTATGGAGATGTTGCTAAGATATCTTCTGTGGTTATAAAACCTCCAATTATAAATATACAAAATAATATAAAAGTTTAAAACTTCAATTTATCCAAAAAAAATATGGATTAAATTCGGAAGGTGGAATGTACTTTTATTTGTTTGATTTTAAATATTTGTTATGTATTGTTAGATCAATTGTTGTTCTTATAAGAATTAATGATGAGATTTTGTTAATTTAAAAAATTTATTATGAGTAAAGTTAGAGGACTCATTTGAAGATTTATAAAACTTTTTATTAAGGTTCATATTTAATCTAAAATTTAATATTACGTATCTAAAATAACTTTGTTAATTCATATAGTAACTATCTTATATTTTTGAACTAAATAACCAATTAACACTATTCTTGAATAAAATTTTTACGAATTTCACTTCGTTAAACCATGATATAACGAAATAGGAAATCAGTACATCCATATGATTATAAAATAATCAATTTTAACGAAATTAAAAATGATAATTTAATTCAATTTACATATTTAACTTAATAAAATAGTAATTCTAAAATTTACATCCTATATTCCAATATTTTTTTTTGATTTTATGAAATTATTTCCAAATAACATCATGTAATTTTAATGAAAGTTTCTGCTAAAAATAACTTTGTTTAAACATTACTAATCTTATATGCTACATATGCCCTAAATGCAATGAAATAGGGCAATGGATCAGTTTTTAGTTATAAGTATATTTTGGTGTAAAATACTTTTACTAATTATTATCGATTGTTATGTGATCATATCAGTTATTCAACTGCATGTGTATTGTGTTAATAAATTTTTAAATATTTTTCTTAAATTGTAAATATATAATTTATTTTTGAATATAATGTTTTTTTGAATAAATTTTAGACAATGATTTGGAAATATTTTATTATTACTTTCTTAATCGGTTTTAATATTAATTTTACAACACTTTTATAAAAAGCAAATAAAGAATATGATCTGATGATTATCAAAAGAACACCAAAAAATGAATTACAAAATCGTATGGAACAATTCAAGATCATTATGGAAAAAACTTATCCTGAATGGGATATAACTGTTATTTTCAGTAAAATAAACCAATATTATTTTACAGGCACCATGCAAGATGGAATGTTAATCATACCCCGAGACGACGAGCCGACTTTTTGGGTACGTAGAAGCTATGAAAGAGCTTTAAATGAATCATTATTTAATAATATTAAACCAATGAACAGCTATAGAGACGCAGCTGGAAATATCGACAAAAATATTGAAACAATATATCTAGAGACTGAAGTCGTTCCAATCGCATTATACAATAGATTCCAAAAATATTTTCCATTTAAAAATTACAAATCCCTAGACAAGGTTATTGCAACTGTAAGGGCCGTCAAAAGTCAATATGAGTTATCCTTAATGAGAAAAGCCGGTAAAATCCATGAACATGTACTTGAAGATATTGTACCAGGAATATTAAAAGATGGTATGAGTGAAGCAGAATTAGCAGCAGATCTGTTTAAAGTGATGATAAATGAAGGTCATCATGGTATAACCCGTTTTGGTATGTTTGATACCGAAATTATCCTGGGACAAATTGGATTTGGTGAAAGTTCAATTTATCCAAGTTACTTTAATGGACCTGGTGGAAATTATGGGATGAGCCCATCAGTTCCACTCATAGGAAGTCGTGACAGAAAATTAAAAAGTGGAGATCTTGTTTTTATAGATGCCGGATGTGGATATGATGGTTACAACACAGATAAAACCATGACATATATGTTTAAAAAATCACTTCCTGAATATGCAATAGAAATACACATTCAATGTGTTGAGATACAAAATGAGATTGTTAAAATGTTAAAACCAGGTGCCATACCTTCAGAGATATACAATAAAATTATGAATAATCTTGATACTGAATTTTTAGAAAATTTTATGGGCTATGGTAATCGTAGGGTTAATTTTCTAGGTCATGGAATTGGATTATTAATCGATGAAATCCCTATAATAGCTAATGGATTTAATGAACCATTAAAGGAAGGAATGGTATTAGCAATTGAACCAAAGAAGGGAATTAAAAATATTGGAATGGTTGGAATTGAAAATACATACATAGTAACTCCTAAAGGAGGAGAATGTATCACAGGAAACAATCCAGGATTAATTCCATTATATTAAGAGATTACTTTAAAGAGTAGGGTTTAATTAATATTAATCCCTTCTAACCATCTTATTTATTTATCTAGTTCTGCAAATGCAACTCTATAAAATTCATATCCACTTAATAAATTCTGTCTTTCGGACATATACTGTTTACGATATTCGATTGCACCCATATCTTCTATAAGAGTTAAATCAAATTTATCTAGATAATCTCGAAGTTTTTGAGTGTTAAAACCGAATGTCCATTTTTCTTCATTTTCATCAAGTATTGAATGATACTTATCCGTATTTTTAAATGATCCCGGATCATCTAACACGAGTTTGTTAATATAGGTAAAAATTATATAACTCTTATTTGAAAATTTTCTTACAAATTCAAAAGTTTTACCAATTGCTTCTTGTTGCAGGTAATTGGTTACACCTTCCCATATAAATGTAGTTGGAATATCCAGATCTAAATTGTATCTTTTAGCTAATCAATTAAACTTTTTTGATTAAAATCTATTTGATAATATTTTACATTTTTTGGTGATGGCCAATTGAATTATCTATTACTTTGATTTTAAATTGTGCAGTATCAGGATGGTCAATTTCAATAATTGGTATGTTCTTTAAGAACTTAAGACGTAATGATCTTGTATCAAACCCTGCTCCTAATATTATTACTTGTTTAACACCATTTTTAATTGTTTTTTTAAGTAGATCATCTATATATCTGGTTCTTGCAACACCTGATGAAAAAGCTCCTGGTGTTTGCTTTTCTATAATTTTTGTGGTTATATCTCCAATTAAGGGTATTGATGAACTTTTAACAACAAGTTTCAATCCTCTATCTAAAAAGTTTACAGCGTATGGATCATAAAATAATCTTTGATTTTTTGATCTGACAGACTCAATGGCCCTAAACAATGCCATATATTGGGCTGTACGACTTGGTGTATCTTTTTTCATCTTATTCTATCCATCTACTCTAATATCATATAATATTTAAGGTTTCCAATTTGTAATATAAGATTTTGATTAGGGGGGTATAAATTTTTTTTATGCTTAAAAATATATTTAAATATAATAAATTTTTTTTATCATCAATAATTATTTAAAACTCTACATTCCAGAATGAAATTTTTAGATAATAATGTTATGATATATAAGATAATTGATGCAATAAGCTGTTATAGGGCGAAATAGTTATACTGTTTAAAATTCACAAATATTATTGTAATAAAAAATTTTCTTAAAAAAAATATATTCGATTCTGGAGGGATCAAAAAAAATGCAATTTATCAATGTTGGTAAAGAAAATTCGAAAGATATTTTACTACACTATGAAGACCATGGTACAGGTAAACCTGTAGTATTAATACATGGTTGGCCTTTAAATGGAGCTTCATGGGAAAAACAAGAGTTTGTTTTGCTTGATGCCGGTTTTCGTGTAATAACATATGATAGGAGAGGTTTTGGTCTATCAAGTAAACCATCAACTGGCTATGATTATGATACTTTCGTAGCTGATCTTGATAAATTAATGAATACATTAGATCTGCACCATGCCATATTAGTAGGATTTTCTATGGGTACCGGTGAGGTAACTAGATATATCAGCAAATATGGATCCAAACGTGTTGATAAAGCAGTACTAATATCTTCAATTCCCCCATATTTACTAAAAACTTCTGATAATCCTAAAGGAGTGGATCAATTAGTATTTGATGGAATAAAGAATGGTATAAAAGAGGATCGTCTTGCATTTTTAACACTATTCTTCTCAGATTTCTACAATCTAGATCAAAATGAAGATAAACTCATAAGCAAACAAGCTGTACAGTACAGTTGGAATATTGCATCAAGAGCATCTGCAATAGGAACATTTAAATGTGTTAAATCATGGGTAACAGATTTCCGTGAGGATGTTAAAAATATAGATGTGCCCACACTTATCATACACGGTGATGCCGATAGAGTACTACCTATAGATGCTTCAGGAAGACGTTTACCCGAAGTAATTAAGGATAATAAATATGTAGAAATTAAAGATGGACCACACTGCATTATCCAAACCCATACAGAACAGGTAAACAAGGCATTAATGGATTTCATAAGTTAAAAAAAATTTATTTAACGATATGATATCAAACAATATAATCATTAATAAGTTTTATTAAATTAAAACTTATAATTCTTCTATTTTTTGTTATTTAAAATAAAAATGTACAAAGTTAATTGAATTATAAAATATTTAATCTATGTTTAAAAGAAAAAAAATTTGCAAATTGATTATAAATAAATTTTTATCAATCTGCTTTTAATTTATCTCCAACCCTTATTTTTCCACCAACTAAAACCTTGCAGAAGATACCATCTGTGGGCATGATACAATTACCAATTGTTCTACCAATTTCACATGGACTATGACATTCCTTACCAATCTGTGTAACTTCAAGCACTGAACTTGTCCCCATGGTTATTTTAGTTCCAACCGGGAGATCTTTAAGCACAATGCCTTCGGTTGTGATGTTTTCAGCAAAATCTCCAGGATTAACATCAAGTCCAAGATCTCTCATCTTCTGTATACTTTCAAGTGCGAGAAGGCTTAACTGTCGATTTGTCTGTTTTTCAGCATGTCCATCTCCTAACAATCCATAATTCTCCATTAAAATACCTTGAAATACATTTTTTTTTTTAGTTCCTGTTAAGGGACTTGTGCTTACAGCAACTATTTTAGCCTTTGAATTATTGTTTTCATTACCCATTGCTACCACATGTTTAGTTGGGGATATCTAAAAGATGGAAATTCTTTTATTTAAATAATTATTTGGATCCCTTGATTTTAGCTGTTTCAGTATCTTCAACTGTTACATCTACTTTTAACTGGTCAATTATGAGTTCAGCTACTTTTTCACCAGATAGTAACATTCCACCAAATGTTGGCCCCATCCTTGTACTTCCAAATGTTGTTGCAACTGCCATTCCAGTTACAAATACACCGGGATATACTTCACTTGTTTTTTCAACAACTGCATCTTCAGATTTTTCAACCCACATACCCTCAAATCCTGCTATTTCAACAAGACCACGTTGTTCAAGTGATTTGACAACAACTGCATCATGACCAGTTGCATCTACAACTATTTTAGATTCTAGTGCAACTGGATCAACACATGTTATGGCTCTTGGAAGTGCTGATACTGGTGTCCAGTTTATAACAACTCCACCAACCTTATCCTTTCTAACAACAACATCATCAAATTTGGTCATGTTAAGAACCTTAGCACCTGCATCCATTGCAGCTCCTATGAGTTTTGAACACGCATGTGGTCCATCAGCAACATATAATCCTTCCTGGACTTTTTTATATGGAACACCTATTTCGTCTAAAATTCTTTGACCTGGCTCTCTTACAGTTAACTTGTTCATGAGGTATCCTCCAATCCAGAAACCTCCTCCCAAGTAATTGTTACTTTCAATTAAAAGAACTTTAACACCATTTTCAGCTAATCTTTTAGCTGCTATAAGACCACTGGGTCCAGCTCCGACTATTACGACATCACTTTCTACATATTCCAGGAATTCTTCTGCAAATCCAGATACAATAGCTTTAGTTACATCTTTTTCACTAATCTTTGAAAATATTGCCATTTTTCAATCCCTCCTAATTTAACATTTTTTTTTATTTAAATAAATTTATAGAGAAAGATTATTCAGTATCGATCCTATGTAAAGATGATATTACCTTGGAGATCTCATCGTCCATTCCAATTTCTTTTTGGACTTCAAGGACTTTGCTTAGTACGGCATTTGTTTCAGGGTGTTTTGGTGCCGCTTTACATCCACTATCTGGAACTGTTGATATTGGGAATGTTCCAATTTTCTCTGCAATCTCAGAGATCTCTGTTTTATCAAGGCCTATTAACGGGCTTAAAACAGGCATGGATGTTGAATAACGTGTAGCAAGTATATTTGGAAGAGTTTGTGATGCTACTTGTCCCACGCTACTTCCATCAACTATTGCAAGAGCATTTCCACTTTTTGCAATTTTCTCAGCTATCTGGTACATTCCACTCTTACACAGTACACACGTCATTCTAGGAGGGGCTTCTTCTGTGTATTTTTTAAGGGATTCTCCATAGTCAACCTGATAAATTCTAAGATCTGAACCAGATGCATATTCTTGAAGTTTTTTGTATATTTTAATTATCCTATCGTTTGACCCACTAGTGAATGGATGGTTATTGAAGTTTAGAATAGTTATATCACAACCCCTCTTCATCATGAGGTAAGTTGCAACAGGTGAGTCAATACCTCCAGAGACAAGTGAGATCAATCTACCTTGGGTACCAATTGGTAGTCCACCGGCTCCTTTTATTTTTTTATGGAATATATATGTTTTATCTTCTCGAACTTCGATGTAAAGTTTAAATTTTGGATTTGAAAGGTCTACTGGAGCATTTGTTAATTCTATTACTGCTGCTCCACAGAATCCAGCCATCTCCCTACTTGAAAAGTCGTGAGTTCCAACTCTTCGGCATTTAACAGCAAATGGTTGTTCTGGGTCAAATTCGCCCATTTCCATTAAATCTTTAATATAATCTTGAACAGTTGCCTTGATTGCATCATGATCAGTGTCTGTTGATAGCGTTGGACTGAATGAAACAACTCCAAATATCTTTGTTAGATCATCTAAAGCTTTATCATATTCTTCAGGGAAAAGAAATATTCTACCCTGATTTATGGTAATTTTACATTTAATCAACTTTTTAATATTGGATATAAGTTTTTTTTCGAATCTTTTCCTTACAACTGGACTTTTAACTCCGATTTCACCGTATCTAACCAGTATTGGTCTATTAGTTTCCATTCTTTAACTCCATTTGAGCTGTTTTAAGAATTAATTAAAATATAACAGCAGTTGAATATATAATACAAATTATTTGGCATTTCAAATTTAATATTTTTTATTACTATTCCTTAAATATTCAAAATTTTAAGATGATTTACCTTTTTATTTTATTCCCAAATAATAGAATAAATTAGGATAATTATAATCTAAACATTAATTAACAATTGTTATATAACTATCGTTACATATAAAGTTTTTGATTAAAACCAAGACCTCTAAGCATTGGAAAATGTTATGGGGTTTATAATTATTCCCCTATAGATTATGAATTATCTAACCCTTTTGATAGATCTTCGATAAGATCTTCTGAATCTTCTAATCCAACAGACAGTCGAATAACATCATCTGTTATACACGCCTGTTCACGGGCGCATTCTGTCATTGAAGCATGGCTCATTGTTGCAGCATGTTCAACCAGTGAATCTGCACCTCCAAGCGATTCTGCAAGCAAGAAGAGATCAAGACCTCTTATAAACTTAGCAACATCTGTTTTTAATCTGAAGGATACAACACCACCATAACCATCCATCTGTTTTTTTGCTATTTCATGTCCTGGATGGGATGGTAGACCAGGATAGAAAACTTCTGATACCTTAGGATGGTCACTTAGAAATTCAGCTATTTTCATTGCATTTTCAGTGTGTTTTTTCATTCTGAGTGGTAAAGTTTTAAGTCCACGTAGTATCAACCAAGAATCAAAGGGTGCTGCATTGCTACCCATTCCATTTAACAGGAAATGAACTTTATCAGCAAGTTCTTCTGTAGTTGTTACTATTGCACCACCAATAACATCACTGTGACCATTAATGTATTTGGTTGTTGAATGAAGTACTAGATCTATACCATATTCAATTGGTCTTAAGAAGTATGGGCTTGGAAATGTGTTGTCAGCAACAGTTAATAATTGGTGTTCCTTAGCTATATCTGCAACCAATTCCATGTCAGTGATGTTAAGCAAGGGATTTGATGGTGTCTCAATCCATAACATTTTAGTGTTGGGTTGTATTGCTTCTTCAATATTCTCTCGTGAGTTAAGTCTGGTGAATGTAAATTCGATCCCATATTGGGTCATGATCTCACTGAATAACCTATGGGTACCACCGTAAATATCATCTCCTACAATAGCATGATCACCACTTTTTAATAGATGTATAGCAGTTGATACTGCGGCCATTCCACTAGAAAATGCAAATCCTCTGTTTCCACCTTCTAAGTCTGCTATGGCATCTTCTAATGCATTTCTGGTAGGATTTCCTGTACGGGAATAATCATATTTTCCTGGTTGTTTATAATCTTCGAATACAAATGTTGATGTCTGACATATAGAAGTTGATATTGCCCCATGATTAGGATCTGGTTTTCGTCCTGCATGAATTGATCTTGTATCAAATTTCAATTTTTCCCCTCCAATATTATTTATTTCGTTCCAATAATGAATATTTAAAAAAAAGAATCTTTTTTTAAATGAAACCGATTCAAATTCATCTTTCTTATTCAAAAATATTTATCAAATAATGAAATATTTTTTTAGAATAGTTATATAACAAT
The DNA here is from genome assembly GCA_003158115.1 of Methanobacterium sp. Lineage (GTDB taxonomy): Archaea > Methanobacteriota > Methanobacteria > Methanobacteriales > Methanobacteriaceae > Methanobacterium_B. Next base: position 18,559 of record PMGM01000056.1, on the reverse strand, counting down.
CGTTATAAAGATCTCATATAAATATATTGCGATCAAATTTCAACTGTTTATAAGTGTTTGAACCAATTAAAAAAGAGTATTAAAATATAAAAATAAATATTTTTAAATAAAAAATATTTACTTCCGAGCTTTAGCAACCTTTCTAGCTATTACAAGTTCACCTATAGCAATAAAACCAACAAAGAACTTTTCAAGACCACCAGTAGCCCATATTGCCTCTCCAAAGGTTGATTTTTTTATTCTTTGTTCATATTCTTTGGCTGTTACTGGTTTACCAGTTTCTCGTCTTGTAATAATTGCAGATGCCTCCATGAGCTCCTCCCATGTCACACCTTTGAGTTCATTTACAACGGCTTCAAATATCTTGTATACTTTGATCTCATAAAGTTTAGAAAGTGTTTCAACGATATCAAAGGTTCTTACCTCACCTACTACCTTATCTTCACTATCGAGAACTGGTATACTAACAACTTTATGTTTAGAAGCAGCTAAAACAGCTATACGTGCTGGTTCATTTTCATAGACATGTACTATATCATTTTTTGAGTGCATGATATCGGATACTATCTTATGATTCTCTCTGAAACCTCTTGTAACATCTAACGATGTGATCCATCCTATTAAACGTTTACGATTGTCCAATACAGGAGTTGTAAACCTTTTATGAGCTTCCATCTTAATGGATGCTTCTATAATTGTCATATTTGCGCTTACAGCTATAAATTCCGTATCCATTATTTCTTTAACGTTCATTAGATAACCTCTCAAGCTTTAATGCACCTACAGGGCATTTTTTTGAACATACTTCGCATTTTATACATTTATCTTCTGAAAAGATAAGTTTATTATCTTTAAGTTTTATGGCATCCATTGTACAGTTTTCTTCACAAACACCACAATACACACAGATATCCTCGTCTACATGAAGCTTTTGACCATTAATAACATTTCCCAATTTTCTTTTAAGAGTTATTGCATCTTCTGCACATACATTTGTACATGAACCACATCCAATACAAATATCCTTATCAATTACTGCTATTTCCCCTTCTTTTACAGTTATTGCTTTAGTAGGACAGAATTTGGTGCAATTGCCACATGAGGTACATTTATCTGGATTAACATCGATCTTTTCCATTCTCAATGTTCTGTGAGGCACCTTTATGGATTTTAAATTGTAAGTTATATCCTCATCTAAATCAGATGTGCTTTCAATGACCTTAATCGAATTAACAGGACAAGTTTGGGCACATATCTCACATTTAACACAATTGTCTCGTATTTTTGCGGGTTTTGTTAATTTAGCATCTTCTATTGCATTGACTGGACATTCTTCTGCACAAAGGTTGCATCTAACACATTCAGGTGATACAGTAATGAACTTTTGATCATGTGAACAATTTTCTATTTCCGCTTTAAAATCTTCTATACCATGTTCAAAATCTGTTGATTTGGCAACAACATCACAGACCAGATCATCTTTCTTCTTTTTAAATGTTATATCCATACTCACACCTTTAATATAGTTTATAAAATTTTAACGTATAAATCCAATTATAATTACATTTGTACTATTATTTACATTTACGAATTGATGTATAATTAATTATTTATTTTTTATATAATATCCTTTAACCCTCATATTGTAACTATAATCATTTATATTATCATGATTGATGTAAATTATCCATTGAACACCATATACTAAACAATGGATGGGATAAATATTTTTTTATAATATATAACTCTTTAAGATTATAATATTTATTGATTGTTGATAATATCCTCAAGTTTTGTTAGATCTGGAAGGCCATTTGTTGTGCCGTGCTCTGTTATACAGCATGATGCAATATAATTACCCTTTAATGCCATTTTTTTAATGTTTTCACCATTAATATAACCATGGAGAAATCCTGCATTAAAAGCATCTCCAGCTCCAGTAGTATCCACACACGGTACATCGAAGGCATTTGCAATGTGAGATTTACCGTTATGTGTCACATAGGATCCGTTATCACCCATCTTAACTACAACCATATCTATACCATATTCTAATTGGACTTTTTCGGCAATTTCTTGGGTTTCATATTTTCCAGCAGATCTTCTGGAATCTTCTATATTTCCTGTTGTCAGAAGTTTCAATTCGGACTGGTTAATAAGTAGGATATCTGTTCGTATCAAAAAATTTTCGAGAAAATCTAAACCCCTTTCGGTATAAAGACGGCCTGGATCAAAACTTACACAGACATTGGTGGATATCTCATTAAGAACAGTTTCCTGTGTTTTAATTGATTTCTCATCTGATTTTCCAACAAATGATGTGATATGTAACACTTTAGCAGAGTTAATGTAATCGAGTTCAACCTCACCTATATTAATATCATCATTAACACCGGGATCAACATATAATGCTCTTTGACCATTATTATCTACAAATCCATTTACTGTACCACTTCTTCCATTATCTGTAACAAGTACACCGTTGGTATTTATGTTCTCGTTTTGTAGATTGTTGTAGAGTAAACTTCCTTCACGGTCTGTTGCAACTTTGCCTATAAAACCAGTTTCCATGCCCAAACGTGCAAGTCCTACTATTGTATTGGCTGCTGAACCTCCACAGGATTCGGATTTACCGGTGATATAGGATTCTTCATCTTCATGAGCTATCCTATTTACATGAAATAGCTTATCTAGATTTAATGCTCCAAATCCAACAACTTCCATTTTCATATGAACAACTCTTTGAGGTTAATATGATATTCTCCAAGATTTCCATCATAATTACCTGCTGAAACATGTAAAACATCATCAAATGCAATTACAGCTTCTATACCTGTTTTCATGGCTTCCTTTAGAACTTTTTTGTTGAGTCCGTTTATTACTATTTCTGGTATGTATTTAATGTTGTCAGGCACATTTGAGACTTCATTTAATACATCTTTAAGTGATGGACAGTATGGATGGTTGGTTGTTGGTCCTATCCATGGATAGTTAGTTTCAGGTTTACTGGCAGCAGAACATATATCAAAGGGTGTAATAACACCTTCAATTTTTTTTATAGCATCTAAAGCAGCTTTCCCCGCTGATTTTACAGTTTCTTTTTCAGTGCACATGTACCAGAAGTTAGCACCCATAATACCATTCATATATCCTAATTCCCGTTCAATTTTAAAGTCAGGTATTGCAATTGGAACTATAATCATATTACGTCCATATAACTCTTCTTCCCATTCATATCCATCTCCACAGTGGCCAACATTTTTCATGGTACCCATATGTCCCACTGGATGGATGGATGCATCAAAAAGACTTGTAAATGGTTTGACTAATATGTCCTGTCTTATCCTGTATGATAATTCAACATTAAACTTATCAATATCGTTGGTGTTATACCAGAACTGAATTAATGCACCATATCGATTGTCTGGTGTTTCAGTTTTATCCACCCAGGCTTCAATACCTCCTTCGACCCTTCCAATTACGGTTCCAGGAGTTGAAGTTGCATCGTATGCTGCTCTTTTAACAGTTTCAATATCTTCGGCCGTTACAATAACTCTGCAGCATATTCCTTTAAATGCTTCACAGTAAGTATCTTCCACCTTTAATTCTATATTTCCATAGGTTCCTGTCATGATAATCAAAGTCCATATATTATTATAATAATCTGTTATACTGAATTTAATATTATTTATTAACCCAAACCACCTATGGATTCGCCCCGAAGCTTCTTACGAATATCTGAGCTTTTTTCAATTATGGCGTTGATGTTGTTACAAGTTATTATCTCAACATATGGCAGACTGAAGGATAACATTTTATCTGCAAATTTCTGATTAACAAAACGTGATTTAAGTGCATATTCAGGATCACTTGCATAGTCTTTTACAAATTCAAAGACGTTATCAGTACCATATCTATTGAATATATCTGCCATAACCGATGTTATTAATGTATTGTCAGCAATTACAGCAATTTCTGCTTCTTCTATTGCATATTCATTTCCATTGAATGATACAGCAATACCACCATTATCATTTGCAAATTTAAGTGGTTCTACATCTGTTATACTGTCACCAATATAGAAAAGATCTTGTGCCTTCAGATGATACTGGCTTATAATATCTAACACAGCATCCTTTTTACCCTCACCACCAATTGGTTTAACAGTATCCATTATGCTTGCAATCTTAAGTTTAGGCAATTCTTTCCAGAATATCCTATCTAAAAGTTCAAATTCCGGATCTTTAACAATGGCAGATTTATATTCTTTGATAATATCCAACTCTTCAGTATCTATATCAACATTATCCATGTTCAGTTTAGTTGAATAAGTTTTGTCAATTGGAAATCCTGTTTTGTTACAAACAGCCATTATATAATGATAGTAACTGGTACTTACAATAAATGAGGGCATTATAGAATTAATAAATTTCAGTGTTTCAACTGCACCGGGTATAAGATGTACATTACTAGTAGAAAAATCGATGATATTATGGTTGGTTGCACCGTAGGCCTTTAAAAATGGTAATATAAATTTTAAAGTTCCCCCTGCATTGTATCCCTGTCTTTTTAATACATCTGCAAGCACATCATCGTATCTACTAACAATCTCAAAAAATTTATCACCATCATCTATAAAATGGTTTGAAAGTTCATAGGCATTATCATTAATTGATATAGGCCCTTCACAATCAGAAACAAAGAATTTTTTTCCCAATTTTATAATCCTCCTCATTCAAATAAAAAAATTAACGTAAATAATATATTTATTTAAACATATCTATGCTATCGTTCTTGCTACATTAAGACTCTGCTCTTAATTTAATAGCATTAACAGGACATATTATTTCACATTCTGCGCAGTGAACACATTTATCTTGATCAACAACTATTTCATCCTTTTCAAGTCTGAGTGCATTTGTTGGACATTTCTTTACACAAACTCCACATGCCATACATGCATCAACATCATAAACTATTTCCCCTTCTCTAGAACCCCTAAGTAACTCCCTTACAAAGAATATTTTATTGTTTTCAACTGTGAAATATTCTTCACCAAGTTTTATGGCATTGAATTGACAGGTGTCAACACATTTACCACAGAAAACACATGTATCATCTATATGTATAGGGGAAGGAATTTCTAATTCAATACAATCAACAGGACAATCATTGATACATTCACCGCATCCAATACAGTTATCATCAATAACATTGATGTAACGTTTTGGTGTGGTTGCATCGATTACTTCTACCATATCATCAATTTCTAACTTGGAACTAATAATCTCCTTGATACCATCCTTGATACTATCTGTTACATCCTCTTTAAACTGTGGTTCAGCATGTTTCAGTCCCACATCAGTTGCTATTTGTTCTAGAATACCATTAATCCTAACGGTTTCTGCTGAAAGTTTTCCTGCTTCCTTTTCCATCAGTTCCGATACGATTTCCATGGTTTTTATTTTACTAAAATTTTTAAAGGCCCTTTTCCTTGAAGAATATTTGATGGCTGCTGAAGGACATACTTTCATACACTCTTCGCATCTTGCACAGTATGATGGATTTATAAACGGTAATTTACTTACTTCTCCCACATTAATGGCGCCCCTTGATGGACATACCCTTGTACATGTCATGCATCCTATACAGTTTTTCTGGTCAACAACAATAGCCTTACCACCAACAACAGATCTTGGTAGTATTTCACCATATTTTATTGCTTCAGTTGGACATACACGTGCACAGTATCCACAACGTACACATGTATCATCATTTATTTCACTGTGTGCATCCTCATTACCAGATGATATTAACTGTATTGAACCTGTTTTACAGGCTTGGACACATGCACCGCACTGTCTACATAACTTTTTGTTAATATTAGGAACGTTTTCCCGTATAGGTTCTGATAAAGTTGTTTCCATTTGAATTGCATCATATGGACATGCATTTCTACATAATACACATCCAACACATTTCTCATCTATTTCTATCTGGTCCGCGTTGTTCTTGTGTATAGCATTTACTGGACATGATAATAGGCATGGTTTTTCTTCACACCCCTCACATTTACTGTGATCTATATTATAATCAACCTCAACATCTCTGATAGGTTTTCTATACTTTTTAACGTTATTAATGGTTGTTGAAATATTATCAACTCCTTACAGGTAGGTCTGATGTTTTTAGAGTTATATGTATGATGTTTGCACCATCTTCAGATGGTTTAAATAAAAATCTTGCAATATAATAACCTATAGCACCAAATGGACATGTCTGATAACATATACTGCATTTTAAACATTTATCAGGATCCCTTATTACTCCATTTTCTGTAAAACGGATTGCATGGGATGGACATTCCTTTACGCACAATCCACAGTCTGTACATTTATTCTTGTCCCATGTTATTATACGAAGTTTTAATCTGTCAGTTATATTTTCAATGATATCATTGATCAATTCATCGTTTGGAAGTATTGCCCGGGCCTTCTCTATTAGATCATCAGAATCCATGTCGAGTTTGAATACTTCACCCCCGCCAATTTTTTTAACATCTTCTTCATGAGCTTCTATTTCAGCCTCTAATGTGTCAACAACCAGGTTAATGATCTCCTTCTGTTCATCTATATTGGCTATGTGAATTCCTTTAATTGCACCCTTAACAGGACATGTTTTAAGACATTCCCCACATGATATACATTTTTTCTGGTCTATTAATATCTTATTATTCTCTTCAACAATTGCATCGCCTACTTGACATGTTTTCATACATTTTTTGCAACGTATGCAGAGATAATCATCAATAACATATTTCTTATCCACAGGGAGAATTGTAAATTTTTCCCTTATAAGATGGTTCTCACCGCATGTTAAAGTTTTAGGATCTGTTGGACAAACCTCGGCACAGAAACCACATCTAATACAACCCCTATTATTTATCACTGGATATGTGATACCCTGTTCATGGGCACTGTCCACATCCCTAACTAGCTTAATTGCCATTGGGGCAGGACAAGCTGCTGTACATGCACCACAAGCTATACAATATTCTTTATGTACAATAGGATAGTCTCTGAATCTGGATGGTTTATCCATTATTTCAGAATTACTCTTAGCAGCTGCAAAATTTTCAGCCCAGGACTTTCTTGCAAATTCATATAGATACCATATCACCGAAGACATATTACATCATCCTTTTAATTTGGAGTTTATATTATGGACACCATGGAAATCCAGATGCCTGCCTGATTCATCTAAAATTATAACCCTTTCTGTACAAGCAATACAAGGATCAGATGTTGCATATGTAGCAACAGCATCTGAAACAGTTGCAACATCTTTAAGCATATACTTGGCACATGCATCGATGTTCATTATACTCGGGGTTCTTATGGATATATTTTTTATAAGGTTTCCATTGGTTTCAACGGAGTAAGTTACCTCACCCCTTGGTGCTTCATTCCTATATTCTGCATCACCCGCAGGAATTTCAATCTTCTTACGAACCTCACCCGGTGGCAGATTATTTATAACCTGTCTAATAAGGCTTATAGATTCCCATATCTCATCAAACCTGTTCATAGTACGGGCAAAATTGTCTCCTTCCTTTCTCCAAACAACTTTCCAGTCCATATGATCCCTATATGTATGATGTTGTTCCCTAACATCATGTTTAAGTCCAGATGCCCTACCAATCGGCCCAACAGCCCTTGCCATTAATGCCTCATCCCTTGTCATCTTACCTACATCGTGTGATCTTAAACCCACCAATGGTCCTGATTCAAACATCTCAACATATCTTCCATATTCTGATTCAAATTTATCCATTATCTCCAATATAGAATCCATATGAGCCTGTTTGATATCCATTTTAACTCCACCAACAACATTCCAGCCCATATTGACTCTATTACCAGTTAAAAGTTCAATTGCATCCATAATAGGTTCTCTTAAACCTAACATATACATGAAAAGTGTTTCATGTTCCATTGCTTTAAAATAGGTTGAATTGGCAAGTAAATGACTCTGTATCCTGTCGAGTTCGTTGGTTAATACACGCAGATACTGTGCCCTGAGTGTAACTGTTTCTCCGGCAATTTTTTCAAACACCTCTGCAAAGGTTTGTGTGTGTATATATGAACAAATACCGCAGACTCTTTCTGCTAGGAATATTCCTTTCTGCCAGGTTTTACCCTCCATAACCCTTTCAATACCTCTGTGAATATAACCGTAATCAATTTCTGCACTTAAAACTTTTTCTCCACGAGTTTTAAGTTTTAAACGTAAAGGTTCCTTTAAACCGGGATGTACAGGTCCTATAGGAAGTATCATAATTTTTGCCTCCCTCTTGCAGCTATTGCACCTGGTGCAACTGTTAATAATGCTTCTAATATTTCAGATGGACGTGGTGGACATCCTGAAACTTCAGCATCCACCGGTATGAAGTCAGAGACTGGTGCATGAACATTGCCTCCTTCCTGGTTAAAAACATCACCTGTGAGTGGACAGTTACCTACGGCAACTACTATCTTAGGTTCAGGTGTTTTGGCATATACCCTTTGTAATTTATCAACCCATTGTTCTGCCATTGCACCTGTCACTATGATAACATCAGCCTCCCTTGGGTTGTTGTGAACATAAATACCATACTGTTCAAGGTCATAGCGTGGTGATAATAGTGCTACTATTTCAATATCACAGCCATTACAACCACCTGTGTTTACAAGGCAGACGTGTATGGAACTCTTCCTTATAATGTCTTTAAGACCATCTAACATTTCTTTACCTCTTACTTCATTATTTCTTCAAGTAAATTCTTTCTGCCTTCTTCTATGGCTTTATGGTAAGGTTTATTTTCTTTAAGTATTTCGTACGCTATTTTATTTTTAATTATGTTTGATTTTTCTTTGGTGATGATATTCATTACATCACAAAGCCAGCAAAGTCTTAAATCTGCATGTATCCTTTCTTTAATACATCTAAGTTTGGATGACTCAAACCTTGGATTTATAGCCTCAAGACTAGACATATCCAGACGTTTCATGAGTATTTCTTCAAGTTCATCTGTTGATATTTCCAGTTCCTTGGCAAATGGTATTATAACATCTTCATGCCATTTGTAACTGTGAAGTATCCTTTTTTTCATGGTTATGAGAAGTTCAACATTTTCAATTTCTGTATTTGGTTTGTATGTATTCATACCAACACCGTCCCAATCCAAACAACTGCTGCTATAATAAATCCAATAACTGTTTCATATCTACCATATCCAGGTCTCATTCCAAGGACCATTGCCACTAAGAAAATTCCTATAGTAATGTTTAAGTATACCGGTATAAATGTGATTAAGTGACTGTTTATAACCAGCATCCATCCTATTATGGACACAGCTAATGCTATTATATCTATATTTTTGGTTACATATGGTGCAGTGTACTTTCTGTAACTTAGTACAAGACCCACTATGGATCCTAATACAAATGAAATTATATATATTAAATAAGTTGCATCGTTCATTAAATCACCATTATTATACCGGCCTGTAAAGATGTATTAATGTGAGTATTATCCCTATTAACACTATTATCATGGCCCATTTCTCAGCATTCTCTGCCAAGTGCACAAATTTATGTTTGTACTGGAAAAATGTCAGGATCATGATGAGAAAAACTGCAATTGTCAGNNGCACCGAATACTGCAAGAGCCATTAGGAACAATATATCTTTTTCTTGTTTTTCCATTTTTTTAAATCCTCTTATATTTATAAAATTTATATCATGAGAAGCACAATTGAACCTGCAATACCTATGAATGCGAAGCTAACTTGCATCATTACAGAATGGTTTGGATTCAAGATAGGTGTTACAGCATTTATAAATGCCACTATAGCACTTAGAACAACCATGCCAATTAAATATGCTGGTAAACTTAAAGGACCTAGGAATACTGTTAAAAATACCCATAGGAGCATATACCATGCAATGGACTCGGATATCATAAGATATCCTCTTAGGAGACCGAAATGTTCTGTTTCATATCCTGATACTATATCTTTTCCTTTGGTAATTGCAAATGGAGAGTATTGTGACTTTGAAAGTATTAAAACAAAGAACATTATGGCTGCAAGTGGTATTGTAAATAATAATGGTCCGTGTATGGACTGATAGTTTATTATACTGGATATGTTCATCGTACCTGCTTTAAGGTAGATTATGATCAAAACTGCAAATAAGGGAACCTCTGCAGCTGCTGAGTAAACAGCTCGCACACAACTCATCTTACCGTAGGGGGATCCAGATGAGGAACCTGCGTTGTGTTCACCTATTTTTTGTATGGTGTATATTGCAAATATTAACAGTAGAGATCCTTCTGTTACTGGTCCATCTATTACAGCTGCGACCCAGATAACAAATAACATTGCGGTTATTGCAACGTAAAATGGCATTGCAGCTGTTTTTGGAAATGCTGATTCTTTTATAAAGAATTTAAGTGTATGTAAAAGATGCTGGATAACTGGAGGTCCGGGCCTACCTTGTATTCTTGCCATTATCTTTCTTTGAAGTCCAATTAGGATACTTCCTATAAAGAATGCAATAAAAACGTTTAATAAGATGTTTAACATTAAATTCATTTGATCACCGGATATTTGTGCTGAATATCTTGATTGAACTTTAGTGTTGTAATATTGGAATTCATGTTATCTATCCTTGTAAATTGAGATCATACCTAAAATTTTAGTAACCAATAAATGGTTCCCTTCTTTTTCCTTCTTCATCATCCTTATTACCCTTGGCCATTCCAACAATTCCAAATGATAGTACAGATACGGGTATGGATACTAATGCAATTGTATATACTATCCAACTTGCGGGATTGAAGATCAGTGCGAACAGTATCGATCCTATTGATACAATAAAAAGTACCCAGCTGATTATTTTGAGTTTATCCATTATTTTTCACCTTAAAATGGTTTGTTGATTATTAGAAGTATTTCTATAACTCTTACTATTATAAGAAGTGAGCTCAGGTGTATTATTAATAAAAATGGAGAACCCGGTGTCCTGAACATTTCTGCTTTAGTTGCAAAGAAAGGAGCAACTCCTGTTTCGCCTGCAACTCCCAGAAATAATAATATTGAACCAAAAAGCATCATAGGGGTTGTATAAGTCAAACTGTTGATTGCTAGTATGCTTATAGTTCCAGTTGCTGCTAATATTAAAGATGCACCTACAAATAATGGTGTTGATGCTATCATAGCTATTAATCCATATTGGAATGCTGAATCTAACACATCTACCTGTTTAACAGCACCAACAATTCCAATGTTCACTATTCCAATTAAACATACGAAAAGTGTGAAATCGAAAAGATCACCTGTGACCATTGCACCTGCTGTTGCAAGTCCACATATAATTGCAAGGAAACGTCTGAACTTGAATTCTTTCTTGGCAACCTTTATCTCTCTGTCTCCAAGTGAACCAAATTCTGCTTCAATTTGTGTTTCTGTTTTGCTTATGGCTATAATAAATGTAAATACAAGTGCTGCTGCGAACATGAACAGGTTGAAGGAGGTCATATAAAATACAATGTCTCCAAGGGGTATGATTCCAATTATTTGTGAGCCTAATATTGATACAACCATGTGATTACTCCTTTCTGAATTCTTCTCTGTTCATGACACCTATTAGACCTGCTTTAAACGCAACCTTAATAAATACTCCGAATGCAGCTAACATCAATCCTAACAACCAGTAATTTGGGAATACAAACAGTACTAAAAATCCTGTTAACCATAAACACCATGCAATGCCCGATGCTCCTGCAATACCCTCCCAAAGATCGGATGGTAGTCCCCTGACTGTTAATGACATAACATAGAAGAGTATTCCTCCTCCTGCAATTGCACCACCAGTAAATCCAGATAGAAAAGCACCATATATTACCAGTATCACTGCTATAAACACAGGTGATGTCTGTAAAACTTCCATATCAAAATTTAATGGGGTTGGTATTAAAGAAACAGATTTACCGGTTTTACGCATCTCACGACTCATAAGTATTTCACATATAGCTAAGATCTCTGCCAGTTCAACAACTAAACCTGGTAGTACAAGAGACTCTGCAAGGTCTGTTCCAACTGCAGCAACAATAATGAGCATGGCCACTCCAACAATATCAGTGAGTATGAGCACTTGGAGATCATTTTTCTCGATGGATATTCCAAATAGTCCGATAAGTGCAACGATTATTCCCACAAATACAGCTGGTGCATATATAGCAACAACCACAGGAGAAACAACGTCGGGTACGAGTATCAACTCAGTCCTCCCTCCTCATTGTGAAGTTTAATGCAATGAATGAGGCAATAACAAATGCCATCATCAGTATGCTAGATTCTAATACTGTATCGAATCCCCTTGTATAATAGAGAATTTCATCTATAAGCCCTCCAGGGGATGAATAGATAGATGTACCATAGTAAAGTGTTGTATGATCCACACCCATTGCTATAGGTGATAAATAAGCTGTTATTTCTCCAATTGCTGGTAAATATTGTGGATACTGTGCTTTAACTATTCCCCTCTGTTCAAAGGTTACTCCTCCCCTATCGTATGGAGCGAGTGGATCTTGAGCATTAATCTGAAGTTGAGGTTCTGGTCGGGGATAAAGTTGATGATCATTAAGTCCTATTGGTATTAAAAATCCTGCTATGAGCACGATTCCAAGTACCAATGCATAAAATCTAGGAATTCTATCTGGATTTGCAAGTGAATTCCAAAATCTTCCTATACTCTTCAAAGTTCTGCCCCCATTTCTTCCAGTCGTACAATTGTTCTTAAAAGTATCAGGGTAATTATTGATGTTGCGGCTATAAATGTTAAAAGTGCTATGGTATGGTTATAAGTTAAAAATATGAGTGAAAGACCAACTGCAGGAATTTCTGTGTTTAAAGTTCTGACCAAAGGATCCTTAACCCCTGGACCTATCACAGTTGCTAAACTACCAACTATAACAAGTGTACAGCCAGCGTAGAACCATATATATACTTCAAGCAAAGAATTCTTCCTCCTGAGATTTTAATTTGTTCTTACGTATTTCATCAAGCTTGGTTATAGCAATTAACATTATGATCGTTGATATTGGATCGAATATGGCTGCTGCCATTGAAACATCAAGATATTTAGCAGATACTATTATTCCAATAAAACCGCCCTGGAGAAGTGCAAACATAATAACCTTATCCATAGGTGTTTTNNAGCATAATAATACCCGCAGCGCCAATGAAGAGTACACCTACCGATACATTTGTCAAAGTTACAAGTTCTAGAAAGGGATACATTTATTCCACCATTTTTATAATCCTAATTTTTTAATTAAATAAATTTCATATTTAATATATTATTCATCCAAGATTATTTCATTTTTAACCCGTCCAATAGAATAAGCTATGGCATTTGAGCTTATGGTTGATGCAACAAAGTATGTGATAGCTACAATTGCTCCAAAGGGTGTCTGGATATATAAAGCTATCATTCCAGCTATTCCAAAACTCATTGCATTGAGATAAAGCATCCTCTCAGATCTATCTCGTGCAAAAAGAGTTCTTAATGCCATTAAAAGTACGATAATACCTAGTATCTGTATTAACATGGTTAACATGATTATCGACCTGTTATTTTATTGTTTATATTGTCTTGATGATCTTGAAATACCATAAGGATTAAATCTCCATTTAGGTTAATTTGGTGTGCCTACCCAACTTATCAGCAATTTTTCCGAGTAACTTAGATGCGAGGGGATGGTCAATTCCCTGTATTGTGACTATGGCCAGTACCATTCCAACAATAAACTCTGCTGGGCCTATTCCGATATAGGATGCAGCATATATGATACATGTGATTGTGAGTGCTCCTGTTGTACCTGCATATCCTGGGTCTGCGCATAATCTATTACCAGCATATACCAGTACAGCAGCTACTAAACCACCTTCAGGTGTTCCGATAGTGTAACATGCAGCCGATGCAAGTAATGTTCCAGCCGATGCATCAGGGGAACATACAATATTTCCCTGGAATAATCCTCCTGCAAGGTCTCCGCCACGTTTTTTAACAGCTCTTCCAATAACCTCAGCACCCTTAACACCAGGTGCTTCTGGAAGTCCCATCCATGTATCTATTAATACGAAGTTTAACCAGCAAAGTACAACGGCTATTATAATTGCAATAATCTCATTCATGCATATTCCTCCACTTGAGGTCTTGGTAAAAGTCTTTCAAGGAAGTACTTGGCAAAGACAGCTGTTAATATTCCAACTATTATTGCAACTGGGATTCCAGTGTATCCAAGTTTAAATAACATGGCTGTAAACCCTAATGCCAGTATAGATGTTGGAAATATGATACTGATAGTCCATGAATATCTCATAGGCCTTTCTGGTAGAATTGGAATTCGTAAAACCAGTCCCACGACCATTGCAGCCACAACTGCCAATATATAACTTATGATAATAATCGTTGGAAATGCATGAATAAACATGATAAAACATCTGCTTACGCGATATATAAATGTTTTCTATTTCAATAATTAATTAAAGAATATATATGAATTTAACACTCATTATGAATTTTCAATCTTTTTGAACTGATAGAAATTGAATTTGAGAGATAAATATGGATAATATTTATAAATATCTGTTATTCATGTGATAATTAATTTCAATTAGAACTATTAATTTAGAATACAATGAAATTTTATATTATTTATTTTAACAAATATTTTCAACTGTAATAAACAACTGAATCACCATCATCAAATATCCTGTTTTTTGTATTTGCGGTACTGCTTAGATCTGCATATATTCTATTACGATTACTACCACTGGTGTATCCCACCAGGAAACCATTTTCAGTATTCAATTTTCTAAGGTACATGTAGGTGTTGGGGCTGGTATAATTGGTAAATTCTGATATTCCATTGTTTGCTGATATATTATTGATATTGGGTGTGAACCTGTAGAAAATGAATTTACCATAGACATCAGCATATATATTCTTGCTGACGTTGTTTTCTGTTAACCACTGTGCTCCTGTGAACTCTTCATAATCAAACAATGGATAATAATCGGATAATCTGTCCTGGTTGGATAGATGCATTGGAATGGACTGACCAGCCAGTACACTTATAAAACCGGTGTTAAACAACATGAAAACCAGAAGGAAAACAGAAAATATCTTTAATGCACCTTCTCCACTTATTTTTTTACGTGTTAATACTTGATAAATTGAACCAAATACCTTGATTCCACCAATAACACATAATGGTGATAAAAACAGGAAAGATAATTCGTATATTCGGGATATATTAAATGCACTTTCAAATGAAGGCTCAATGTATCCTCCCATCAACATGATAAAACCAAAAACTGCAAAGGCCAGAAAGGTGTTCTGGAATCTTTCCTGGTAGACCTTAAAGAAGACGAGTATCAATCCCATAAAACATAAGTAAACAACTAAGAAGTTAAAATATCTCAAAACGCTGACTACCCAAGTTTTGTAACCACCTAAAAAAATTAACAATACCAACATCACCAAGATGCTGATAATAGATATGATCTTGTTGTTGAGATATTTTTTAACAGTAGTTTCAAGAGTACCAGAAAGTCGATGTTCAACCTTAACTAATCTTTTTAAAGCAATTTTGGCAAGGTAAACTNNGGCCAGATAAACTATGATTACAAGGAATATTATTATTAAAGCGGCTATTATGATATAAATAACAAGACTTGGAACTAATCCAACATTTTGTATGGTTAAATTTAGTGCATCGTAGAAATCCTGATATATGTAGATACTCACATCAACAATTGAATTAACTGCCAGTCCCTGGGAAGTGCTACTGTACCATAAATAGGAAAAAAACGCTGTAAATATTGTTATTAAAGGTAATAAATAAAGAAGTTTTTTATCCCCTTTAAAGTCTATTTTTTTCCATGATACACTGAAATTGGTTAGATTAAAAAATCCAAGTATTAATGTAACTACTATGAGGGCTGCTATAAAAAAGTAAGCAGTTGAATAATGTGAGAATACCAGACCCATGCTAAAGAGTAGCATGAGTAATATTAAATTTGGTTTAAATTTTCTCTCAAAAAATAGAAGCAGAATAGCAATTAAAAAAAGTTCTGCTGTCATTTCCCTTGTAAGAGATAATAATTCGATATAAAATGTATTAAATGAAATAAAAAGGAAAACAGCCATGAATGATATTTTAGAGTCTTTTGTCTGGATTTTGAATATCTTGTATAAACCCAGTGGTAGCAGCGAAAATATGAATGGGATTATGATCTTTAAGACATAGTCTAAGTTTATATATGTTAAAATTGAGTAAACAGGACCCAACATAACAATACTCAGCATTGAATTATAAGCATCTGGCATCATATAATTCCAGTGTGAGTAGGTTAAAACTAAATTAGCAAGATAATATTCGTTTTGTACATCCCATCCCCAAACATAGGGTGAAATCAACGAACTCATATATATTAATGAGATTGAAATAATCCAAATTGTGAATAAATATAATTTTTTTGGAATCCTGTCAAAAATAACCAGAACAAAGATTATAGCTAATATAGCCAGTAAAATCATTGTAATTATATTGTTATGGGATAAATTCATTGCATATGAACCAAAAATTGCCATAAAAGGTATTAAACAAAGAAATAAAAATACTGGTGAGAGTATAATATGTGTATCAATAAAACTGGGACTACTAAAATCTTTATCTCTGAAGTAACTTAGAATAGCCAATATTATAACGTAAGCATTTACAATAACTGCTAGTGGAATAAATGTTATTGGATTGGAAATACCTATAAGTGGCAGTAATGTGTTCGCTGTAAAACCTAGTAACATCACACTCAATACGCTCAAACCAACTGCGTACAGTAATGATGTGACACTTCCCATCTCATGTATTTTGAGTATTCTCAGTATAAGATAACCTGGAATGAATGTTAGATATAAAAATACTATTAATGGGCTTATAATTGGAATTGTAATATTTTTAAGATCTAATCCCATGACAACTAGCATTAAAACTTGTATAATAATAATTAGTTTGATGAACCAACTGAATTTCCAGTCATTCATTTGAAGGGGATTGTTTAGTAACATTGTTAAATCCTTTTTTGATAAGGGTTGATGAATCTTTTAATAAATATAAAATTATTGATCTATAACACATAATAATGTATAATCTTATAATATAACTCTAGGCTAAAATATATTCTAAATAGAAGATTTTATAACAATAATTTTTATATATATCCATTGGAATATGAATATTAAAAAAAGGGACAATTATACATAATTTATAATTAATACATATAATATCAATATAAAAAAAATTAGCTAATAGATCATAATAAATGTTAAAGGTGCCAGAATGAATTTTGATAAAACTGTATCATTGATTATAATTATTTTACTAGTGGTTGCTGTAGGTGTAACGGCATATATAATAGTTAATCCAAGCCCTAATGAAAGATTCACTGAATTATATATTCTGGGTGCAAATAATCAAGCAGGTGATTATCCAACCAATATAAGTCTAAATGAATCTGAAAATGTTACAATTGGAATAGTTAACCATGAAGATAGCACAACCAATTATAACCTAATCGCAACATTAAACGGTGTAGCTATTTCTAATCAGAATTATACACTTGTAAATAACGAAACAAAAAATATACCCTTCACATTTACACCGACAGAAACTGGAAGTAACCAAACCCTAACATTCAACCTGTATAAACTACCAAGTAATGATACTGTATATCGTTCAGTATTCCTACACATAAATGTGGTTTAAATTTAAAACAATATTAATAAAAGGATTCGAGGGTGTATATGAAAAATAAAAAGGTAGCAGTTACAGGTGGTCTTGGATTTATAGGCTCCCACTTAGTTGGTAAACTCAATGAAGATAACGATATTGTTATTGTAGATGATCAAACATCGGGTAACATAAAAAACCTGGAAGGATTAGATTTTACAAAAATAGACACAGACTTCACCGACATTACCCAAGCAAAGTTAGAAATGATATTTGAAGATGTTGACTACGTATTCCATATGGCTGCCATGACCAGTGTGCTCGAGAGTGTTAATAATCCGCTTAGATCAAACGAGGTTAATATCACTGGTACCCTGAAGGTACTTGAAGCTGCAAAAAATTGTGAAGTCAAAAAATTAATATTATCTTCATCATCAGCTGTTTACGGCGAAACAGAAACTGTTCCAATCAGTGAAAAAAATCCCATTAATCCACTATCACCCTATGCAGTTACAAAAGCCACCGGAGAACTATACTGTAAAGTATATTCAGAAATATACGAACTTTCAACCATCGCACTAAGATATTTCAATGTATTTGGACCTAAACAAGACCCAAAGTCACAATATGCTGCTGTAATACCCATCTTTATTGATAAACTACTAAAAAAAGAAAGTCCCATAATATATGGTGATGGAGAACAAACAAGGGATTTTGT